>NZ_LFJB01000054.1:0-109049 GCF_006658625.1 Bradyrhizobium sp. UNPF46 | reverse complement strand
GAGGAGAGCACGAAGGACACCGTTAAAACCATTCGCGCAGGGAAGGCCGGGCGACCGGCAACACCTGTGGTCCACCCCGTGTGCATCTTTTCGCGCACGGATCGCGGGTGCCGCCGGCGCCCGGCCTTCCCTGCGCCCTTGTCCCGATAAGGGCGCCGCACCAAGCAAAGCTCGGGCGAAACATGCCGCGAGAGCGAGAAGCTGTGTCCGCGATGGAAATGCGACTGGAAACGCAAATTATCCGCCCTGCGGAATCCCCTCGCCGCCCGCATGACACCCCGCCTCCACCGCACGCCGGCGCAATAGACATTTGCCACCCCCGGCGGCATCCTGCTGCCATCAACTGATAACAGAGCGCCGCAACAGCCGGGGGAAACACATCATGCTGCAGACACGGTTCACAAAACTCGTCGGCGTCGAGCACCCGATCGTCCAGGGCGGCATGCAATGGGTCGGGCGCGCCGAGCTGGTTGCCGCCGTCGCCAATGCCGGCGCGCTCGGCTTCATCACGGCGCTGACGCAGCCGACGCCGGAGGACCTGACCCGCGAGATCGCGCGCTGCCGCGACCTCACCGACAAGCCGTTCGGCGTCAACCTCACCATCCTGCCCGCGATCAAGCCGCCGCCTTACGCCGAGTATCGCGCCGCCATCATCGAGGCCGGCATCAAGGTGGTCGAGACCGCCGGCAACAAGCCGCAGGAGCATGTCGACGAGTTCAAGAAGCACGGCGTCAAGGTCGTGCACAAATGCACCAGCGTGCGCCACGCGCTCTCGGCCGAGCGCATGGGCGTCGACGCCATCTCGATCGACGGATTCGAATGCGCCGGCCACCCCGGCGAGGACGACACGCCCGGCCTGATCCTGATTCCGGCCGCCGCCAACAAGGTCAAGATTCCCATGATCGCCTCGGGCGGCTTCGCCGACGCCCGCGGCCTCGTCGCCGCCCTGGCGCTGGGGGCCGAGGGCATCAACATGGGCACGCGCTTCATGGCGACCAAGGAAAGCCCGATCCACCAGCTCATCAAGGAGAAGATCGTCGCCAATGACGAGCGCGAGACCGAGCTGATCTTCCGCACCATGCGCAACACCTCGCGCGTCGCCAGGAACGAGATCTCGACCAGGGTCGTCGCCATGGAGAAGGAAGGCGCCAAGTTCGACGACATCCGCGAGCTCGTCGCGGGCGCCCGCGGCAAGATGGTGTACGCGACCGGCAATTCCGACGAGGGCATCTGGTCGGCCGGCCAAGTCCAGGGCCTGATCCAGGACATCCCGACCTGCGGCGAGCTGATCTCGCGCATCGTGCGTGAGGCGGAAGCCATCATCCGCAGCCGGCTCGAAGGCATGATCGTTCAACCGAGCGTGCAAGCTGCCGAGTAATCACTGCAAGAAGCGAGAGCAATTCATGAAGGCTTACGTCTACGGTCCTGAGGGCGCTCGGATTTCCGACGTCGCTCAACCAAAACCCAGGGGCACGCAGGTCCTCGTCAAGGTGCGCGCCTGCGGCCTCAACCGCGCCGACACCGGCATGCGCAAGGGCCACGCGCACGGAGCGGCCGGCGGCGTCGGCACCGTGCTCGGCATGGAATGGGCCGGCGAGGTCGCCGAGCTCGGACCGGATGCGAAGGGCGTCAAGATCGGCGACCGCATCATGGGCTCGGGCGGCGCGGCGTTTGCCGAATACACGCTGGCCGATCATGGCCGGCTGTTCCACGCGCCCTCGAACATGAATTTCGAGGAGGCGGCCACCCTGCCCGTCGCACTCGCGACCATGCACAATGCCGTCGTCACCGTCGGCGGCCTCCAGCCCGGCCAGAGCGTGCTGATCCAGGGCGCGAGCTCCGGCGTCGGCCTGATGGCGATGCAGATCGCCAAGCTGAAGGGCGCCAGGCTCGTGATCGGCTCCTCCACCGATGCCTACAGGCGCGGCCGGCTCAAGGAGTACGGCGCCGATCTCGCGGTCGACAGCTCCGATCCCAAATGGGTCGACCAGGTGCTGGCGGCGACGAACGGCGAAGGCGTCGACCTCATCGTCGACCAGGTCTCCGGCAAGGTCGCCAGCCAGAACCTCGCCGCAACGAAGGTCCTGGGCCGCATCGTCAATGTCGGCCGGCTCGGCGGCACCCATGCCGACTTCAACTTCGATCTGCACGCGGCGCGCCGCATCGACTATGTCGGCGTCACCTTCCGCACCCGCACCATCGAGGAGGTCCGCGAGATCTTCGCCGAGGTCCGCAAGGACATCTGGGGCGCGGTGGAATCGCGAAAGCTGCAGCTGCCGATCGACAAGGTCTTTGCATTCGACGACATCGACCAGGCGTTCGCGCACATGGAAGCGAACAAGCACCTCGGCAAGATCGTGGTGACGCTGTAAGGCGCCGCTCTATCGGTCGTCATGGCCGGGCTTGACCCGGCCATCCACGCCTTAGGTCTCGTAGGGTGAGCAAAGCGAAGCGTGCCCACGATCTTTATCCATCACGAAAGATTCGTGGGCACGGCGCTATCGCGCCTTTGCCCACTCTGCGAGACCACGCTTGTGGCAGGGAGCGTGAGGAATAACCGTCATTCCGGGGCGATGCGAAGCATCGAACCCGGAAGCTCGAGATTCCGGGTTCGCCTTCGGCGCCCCGGAATGACTGGTCGAAGAAGCCCCCGCTCCTGCAACTCACTCGCGACTACGGCTGTGGATCATCGCTTGATGTCCTGCGCCGGGCTGCTAAATCCCCGCCATGAGCACCCAGCACAATAAGACATCGGTCGCGGCCATCTCGATCTTCGCCAGCGGCGGCATGGCGGCGGCCAAATTCGCGGTCGGCATCGCGATCGGCTCGCTCGCGCTGATCTCCGAGGCCTTGCACTCCTCGATCGATCTCGTCGCCACCATCATCACCTGGGCGGTGGTGCGGGTGTCGGACAAGCCGGCGGACGACGAGCACCATTACGGCCACGGCAAGCTGGAGAGCATCTCGGCGCTCGGCGTCACCGCCCTGCTCTACGTGCTCGCCGGCGGCATTTTGGTCGAGTCCTACAGCCGGCTGAGCGAGGGAACCCCGCCGCCGACCATCTCGGCCGTGCCCTTCGTCGTGCTGGTGATCGACATCGTCGTCAATCTCTGGCGCGCGCGCGCCCTGCACCGCGCCGCGCGCGCGACGCGGAGCCAGGCGCTGGCGGCCGACGCGCTGCATTTCGCCTCCGACGTGATGGGCTCGTTCGCCGTGATCGTCGGCTTGATCCTCGCCGCCCTCGGCTTCTGGTGGGGCGATGCCGCGGCGGCTGCCGCGGTCGCGGTGATGATCGCAGCTCTCGGCCTGCGCATGGCCGGCTCGACCGTGCAGACGCTGGTCGACCGCGCCCCGGAGGGCGCGCAGGAGAAGGCCACGGCCGCGATCCGCAGCGTGCCCGGGGTGATCGACGTCGAACGCCTGCGCGTGCGCATGGTCGGAGCGACCACGTTCATCGACACCATCGCAAAGGTGCCGCGAACCTATCCGATCGACCGGGTCGAGGAGATCAAGCGCAAGGCGCATGCCGCCGTCGACAAGGCGTTTGGCGATGCCGATCTGACCTTCACCCCGGTACCCGTCGCGCGCGACAACGAGACCGTCCGCGACCGCATCATGGTGATCGCACACAATTCGGGCCTCGCCGTCCACCACGTCACGGTGCATGACCTCGGCAGCAAGCTGATCGTCAGCATCGACCTCGAGGTCGACGGCGGAATGCAGCTCGACGCCGCGCACGACATCGCCAACACGCTGGAGCGCAACATCCAGGAGGAGTTCGGCGAGGACGTCGAGGTCGACGTCCATATCGAGCCATTGGAACCGGAACTTCCGTTCGGGGTCGATGCCACGCCGGACCGGGTGCGGACCATCGCCACCGCGCTGGCGGAATATGCCGCGGGCGGCGAGATCCACGACATCCATAATGTCCGCGTCCGCAACACCGATGCCGGCGAGATCGTCAACTTCCACTGCCGCGCGACCCCATCGATGAGCGTGATCAAGGTGCACGAGCATGTCGACGCGATCGAGCGCGCGCTGCGGCACGCATTCCCGAGCGTGAAGCGCGTGATCAGCCACGCCGAACCGCCGCGCGCGTGACGGAGCAGAAGCGACGAAGAATGTGCGAGGAGTCACACGTTCTCGTTTCGGACTCCTCCTGCCCGTGAGTTTGCGGACGCACACTGCGCAAACTGCGCGTTGGATAAGAATAATTTCGCGTTAACGATTCATTGACTCTCGACACCCCGCGAAAACTGGATTCAAATCGCTGTGATTCGGAAGCGATGTGGGGCTGCTTCCGGACTTCAGTTGCAAGCTGGTTTTCAGGGGGCCGAAGGCATGTCGCGTGCAGACGCCGCGAACGCGTGCGTCCAATCCGATTCGATCAAAGGATTGGCGCAATCGATCGCGAAACCTGCCTATCATCGGCTCTTGATCGCAGAGCCGGCGCTTCGTCGCGCCGTGCCGACGCTCATCATCGCGTTCCTGATCACGATCTGCCTCGGCGCGTTCGTGCAGGTCGTCGATCAGACGCGCCAGAAGCGGCTGGTGATCCGCCACGACATCTCCGCGCTCGCCGATCTGCTCGCCGAACGCGTCGACCGCCTCACCACCTCACGGCAGGAACGGCTCAAGAACATCGAGCGCCTGCCGGCGCTGCTGCCCGACCTGATCCCGTCCTGGGGAACGGCCTCGGGCCGCCACGTCATCGTCACCTCGGCCGGCATCGACCGCAGGGTCCTCGCCCGCATCCCCGTCGACAGCGATCCCTCGGGCAATGACCGCCTGCTCGACGCCATCACGACGGCGCAACTGCTCGCGGCGCCGACGCGCGACGGCAACATCTCCGACATGACGCTGCCGAACGGCAACGCCGCGATGGCGACCTCACGGCAGATCAAGTCGCTGCCGGGCTTCGTCACCGTGATCCAGGAGCGCAACGAGCCGATCTGGGGCTCCGACGCCGCGCTCTCCGTGACGCTGTCGGCAACGACAGGCTTCGTCGTCCTGATCCTCGGCTTCGCCTTCCACTGGCAGTCCACCCGCGCCCGCGAGGGCGACCTCATCAACGACGCCGTGCGCGGCCGGATCGACACCGCGCTCAACCGCGGCCGCTGCGGTCTCTGGGACTGGGACCTGTCGCGCGGCCGGATCTTCTGGTCGCAATCGATGTTCTCGATGCTCGGTCTCGACGGCCGCAACGAGCTCCTCACCTTCGGCGAGGTCAACGCGCTGGTGAAGTCAGACGACATCGACCTGTTCGCGATCGCCGATCAGCTCATCTCCGAGAAGATCGACCACATCGACCGGACCTTCCGCATGCAGCATGTCGACGGCCACTGGATCTGGCTCCGCGTCCGCTGCGAAAAGACCCGCGGGGCGACCGATTCCAGCGTGCATCTGATCGGCATCGCCGTCGACATCACCGAGCAGAAGAGCCTCGCCGAGCGCACCGTCGAAGCCGACCTGCGCCTGCGCGACGCGATCGAAACCATTCCGGAAGCCTTCGTGCTGTGGGATGCGAGCGACCGCCTCGTGCTCTGCAACTCGCACTTCCAGCGCCTGCACAAGCTGCCCGACAGCGCAGTCATCCCCGGCACCTCCTACGAGACCGTGCTCGAGGTCGGCCGCATGCCGGAGGTGCGCACCCGTCACAACGAGACTGCGAGCGTCGGACCCGGCGCGCGCACCTTCGAGGCGCAGCTCGACGACGGCAACTGGCTGCACATCAGCGAGCGCCGCACCAAGGACGGCGGCTACGTCTCGGTCGGCACCGACATCACCCGCATCAAGGAGCACGAGCAGAAGCTGGTCGACAACGATCTGCGCCTGCGCGCCACCGTCATCGACCTGAAGCGGTCGCAGGCCGCGCTGGAGCGCCAGGCGGTCGAGCTCGCCGATCTCGCCGAGAAATATCAGCGCGAGAAGACCCGCGCCGAGGAAGCCAACCAGACCAAGTCGAAATTCCTCGCCAATATGAGCCACGAGCTGCGCACGCCGCTCAACGCCATCATCGGCTTCTCCGAGATCATGGGCTCAGGCATGTTCGGCGAGCTCGGCAGCGAGAAGTACCAGGAATATTGCCAGGACATCCTGACCAGCGGCCACTATCTGCTCGAGGTCATCAACGACATCCTCGACATGTCCAAGATCGAGGCCGGCCGCATGAAGCTCGACATGGAACAGCTCGACCTGTCGCGAACGCTGGCGGAATCCCTGCGCGTCGTCACCGGCCGGGCTCAGGACAAGCACATCACGCTCGATGCCGACATCGCAAAGTCCATCTCCGTCGTCGCCGACCGCCGCGCCGCCAAGCAGATCATCGTCAACCTGCTGTCCAACGCCGTGAAGTTCACGCCCGACGGCGGACGCGTCGTGGTGCGCAGCCGGCAGCTCGACGACAGGATCGTGCTGATGATCGCCGACACCGGCATAGGCATCGCGCCGCATTCGCTGGCGCGGCTCGGCCGTCCGTTCGAGCAGGTCGAGAGCCAGCTCACCAAGACCTATCACGGCTCGGGCCTGGGCCTTGCCATCGCCCGCTCGCTGGCGCAGCTCCACGGCGGCTCGATGCGGCTGCGCTCCAAGCTCGAGGTCGGCACCGTCGTCCGCGTGACCCTGCCGCGCGACGCGATCAAGGCCACGCCCGGAGTCTCGGCCGCGGCATGATCCCTACAGCTGCAGCGTCGGCGCGACTTCGCGCGCGACGTTGACCAGCGCCGCGATCAGCGGCGTCATCGGATCGCGCTGCGGGATCACCATGCCGATGCTGTAATTGACATCGGGATCGGTGATCGGGATCGAGCGGACGGTGTCCGAGAGGCCGAGCGTCTCGGCAAGCTTGGCCGGCATCACGCTCGCCCAGCGCCCCGTCTTCACATGCGTGAACAGCACGAGCAGCGAGTTCGAGGTCAATGTCGGCGTCGCCTCCGCGCCGACCGAGCGCAGCGCGCGGTCGATGATGCGACGGTTCTGCATGTCGGGCGTCAGCAGGCATAGCGGCACCTGCCCGACCTCCTCCCACGTCACCGTCTCGCGGTCGCCGAACATCGCATCCGGCGCGGTCAGGAGACGATAGCTCTCGTTGTAGAGCGGAATGGTGCGCACCTTGCCGATCGGCTCGTTCTCGATATAGGTCAGCCCCGCATCGACCTCGAGATTTTCCAGAAGCCCCAGCACCTCGGACGAGGTGGTGGACTGGATGCGGAAGCGCACGTCGGGATGCCGGGCGCGGAACGGCGTCGTCAGCGCGGCCACCATGCCGAGCACGGTCGGGATCGCCGCAATGCGGATCTCGCCGGAGAGCTGATGCTTCAGCCCGTTGATCTCGTCACGCATCGCGCGGGCATCGCCGACGATCCGCCGCGCCCAGTCCAGTGCCCGCTCCCCTTCGGGGGTAAAACCCTGGAAACGGGACCCGCGCTGAACCAGCATCACGCCGAGAATTTCCTCGAGCTGCTTGAGCCCGGTCGACATCGTCGGCTGCGTCACGCCACAGACTTCCGCCGCGCGTCCGAAATGCCGTTCCTTCGCCAGCGCCAGCAATAGTTCAAGCTTGTCGATCAACCGGTCGTCCCCTCGAATTCTCGCCTGGCATGCAAGCTAGCATGCCGGGCCTGCACCAACACGCAAAAACCGAGCAGCCGATCCAACTTTCATTGCCAATCCATATCGATCCATTGCGGTTGCAAATCGATCGGAATCCGCAATCGCAGCACGGGACAGCTTTATTGATCTTCGAATGATTCCAACTAGTTTGCGCCGAGGGAACGCTCAGGTTGAGAACGAAGAATGACAGCGGCTTTTGAGCCTTGGAACGAGACGCGCGGCGCCGAGATCATCGCCGAACACGCCAACCAGGAGGGCGCGACGCTGGTCATCCTGCACGCGATCCAGGAGGCGTTCGGCTACGTGCCGGAGGCGGCCATTCCCATGGTGGCGCAGGCGCTCAATCTGTCGCGCGCCGAGGTGCATGGCGTCTTCACATTCTACCATGATTTCCGCCACAAGCCGGCCGGCCGCCATGTGCTGAAACTGTGCCGCGCCGAGGCCTGCCAGGCCGCGGGCGGCGATGCGCTGGCGGCGCGTGCAGAAGCAAAGCTCGGCGTGTCGCTCGGCAGCACCACGCCCGATGATCGCGTCACGCTGGAGCCGATCTACTGCCTCGGCCTGTGTGCGACCGCACCGTCCGCAATGCTCGACGGTCGCCTGATCGGCCGGCTCGACCAGAGGCGCCTCGATGCGCTGGTTGCGGAGGCACAGCGATGAGCCTGCGTCTGTTCGTCTCACGTGATGCCGGCGCGATCGCCGTCGGTGCCGACGAAGTTGCTCTGGCGCTGGTGCAGGCAGCAGCCACGCGCGGCGTGGCGATCGAGATCGTCAGGACCGGCTCGCGCGGCATGTACTGGCTGGAGCCGCTGGTCGAGGTGGCGACGCCGCAGGGCCGCATCGCCTTCGGTCCGGTGACCGAAGCCGATGTCCCGTCCCTGCTCGATTCGCTCCAAAACAACACACCGCATCTGCTGCGGCTGGGGGCGACCGACGAGATTCCCTGGCTGAAGCGCCAGACCCGTCTCACCTTCGCCCGCTGCGGCGTGATTGATCCGCGCTCGCTCGACGACTACCGCGCTCATGGCGGCTACAAGGGGTTTGAGCGCGCAGTCTCGCTCGGACCTGACGCGATCCTCAAAGAAGTCACGGCGTCCGGCCTGCGCGGCCGCGGCGGCGCGGGCTTTCCGACCGGCATCAAGTGGAAGACCGTCGCGCAGGCCAAGGCCGACCGCAAGTTCATCGTCTGCAACGCCGACGAGGGCGACAGCGGCACCTTCGCCGACCGCATGATCATGGAAGGCGACCCCTTCCTGGTGATCGAAGGCATGACCATCGCCGGAATCACCGTCGGCGCGACCAAGGGCTACATCTATACCCGCAGCGAATATCCACATGCCATCGAGGCGATGAACGCCGCCATCCTGGCGGCGAGACGCGGCGGCTATCTCGGAAGCCAGATCGGCGGCTCGAGCTACAGCTTCGATCTCGAGGTGCGCGTCGGCGCCGGCGCCTATGTCTGCGGCGAGGAGACCTCGCTGCTGGAGAGCCTCGAAGGCCGCCGCGGCGTCGTGCGTGCAAAACCGCCGCTGCCGGCGCATCATGGTCTGTTCGGCAAGCCCACCGTCATCAACAACGTGCTGTCGTTCGCGGCCGCCCCCTTCATCCTCGCCGAGGGCGCCAAGGCCTATGCCGATTTCGGCATGGGCCGCTCGCGCGGCACGATGCCGATCCAACTCGCCGGCAACATCCGCCATGGCGGGCTGTTCGAGACGGCCTTCGGCGTGACGCTCGGCGAGCTCGTCGACGACATCGGCGGCGGCACGTTCACCGGCCGCCCCGTTCGCGCCGTTCAGGTCGGCGGGCCGCTCGGTGCCTATTTCCCCCGCGCCCTGTTCGACACGCCGTTCGACTATGAGGCCTTCGCCGCGCGCGACGGCCTGATCGGTCATGGCGGCATCGTCGTGTTCGACGATAGCGTCGACATGCGCAAGCAGGCGCGCTTCGCGATGGAGTTCTGCGCGATCGAATCCTGCGGCAAGTGCACGCCGTGCCGCATCGGCTCGACCCGCGGCGTCGAGACCATCGAGAAGATCATCAACGGCGAGCGCGTCCATGAGAACATCGCGCTCGTCGAAGACCTCTGCAACACCATGAAATTCGGCTCGCTCTGTGCACTCGGCGGCTTCACGCCCTACCCGGTGCTCAGCGCATTGAAGCACTTCCGGGAGGATTTCGTCCCGGCCCCGAGCACGCTTCAGGCCGCGGAATAGGAGAACGACGATGTCTCTGATCGAAGAAATCGACTACGGCACGCCGCGCTCGAAATCGGAGACGATGGTGACGCTGACCATCGACGGCAATGAGGTCACCGTGCCCGAGGGCACCTCGATCATGCGCGCCGCGATGGACGCGGGCCACCAGATCCCGAAGCTCTGCGCAACCGACATGGTCGACGCGTTCGGCTCCTGCCGTCTCTGCCTCGTCGAGATCGAGGGCCGCGCCGGCACGCCGGCGTCCTGCACCACCCCCGTGATGCCCGGTCTCGTCGTGCATACCCAGAGCGAGCGGCTGAAGAAGCTGCGCAAGGGCGTGATGGAGCTCTACATCTCCGACCACCCGCTCGACTGCCTCACCTGCGGCGCCAACGGCGATTGCGAATTGCAGGACATGGCCGGCGCCGTGGGCCTGCGCGACGTGCGCTACGGCTATGAGGGCGAGAACCACGTCTTCGCCAAGAGCCACGGCTGCGACAACGACCACTGGATGCCGAAGGACGAGTCCAACCCGTACTTCACCTACGATCCCTCCAAATGCATCGTCTGCTCGCGCTGCGTCCGCGCCTGCGAGGAGGTACAAGGTACTTTCGCGCTGACCATCGCCGGCCGCGGCTTCGACAGCCGCGTCTCGCCCGGCATGAGCGAGAGCTTCCTCGGCTCGGAATGCGTCTCCTGCGGCGCCTGCGTGCAGGCCTGCCCGACCGCGACGCTGACCGAAAAATCCGTGATCGAGATCGGCCAGCCCGAGCATTCGGTCGTCACCACCTGCGCCTATTGCGGCGTCGGCTGCGCCTTCAAGGCCGAGATGCGCGGCGAGGAAGTCGTGCGCATGGTGCCGTACAAGGACGGCAAGGCCAATCGCGGCCATTCCTGCGTCAAGGGCCGCTTCGCCTGGGGTTACACCAACCACAAGGAACGCATTCTCAAGCCGATGATCCGCGATCGGATCGAGGATCCCTGGAAGGAAGTGTCCTGGGATGAGGCGTTCTCGTTTGCCGCCGCGAAGATGCGCGGCATCCAGAAAAAATACGGCCGCGACGCCATCGGCGGCATCACCTCCTCGCGCTGCACCAACGAGGAAACCTATCTGGTGCAAAAGCTGATCCGCGCCGGCTTCGGCAACAACAACGTCGACACCTGCGCCCGCGTCTGCCATTCCCCGACCGGCTACGGCCTTGCCACCACCTTCGGCACCTCCGCAGGCACGCAGGATTTCGACTCGGTCGAGGACACCGATGTCGTCGTGATCATCGGCGCCAATCCGGCTTCGGCCCACCCCGTGTTCGCCTCCCGCCTGAAGAAGCGGCTGCGTCAGGGCGCCAAGCTGATCGTGATCGATCCGCGCCGCACCGAAATGGTGGAGTCGCCGCACGTCAGGGCGCTCCACCTGCCCCTGATGCCCGGCACCAACGTCGCTGTCATGACGGCGATCGCGCATGTCATCGTCACCGAGGGCCTCGTCAACGAAACCTTCGTGCGCGAGCGCTGCGACTGGACCGAGTTCGAGGAATGGGCGGCCTTCGTCGCCCAGCCGAACAACAGCCCGGAAGCCACCGCCATCCTCACCGGCGTCGATCCGAAGGATCTGCGCGAGGCGGCCCGCACCTATGCCACCGGCGGCAACGGCGCGATCTATTACGGCCTGGGCGTCACCGAGCACAGCCAGGGCTCGACCACCGTGATCGCGATCGCAAACCTTGCGATGGCGACAGGCAACATCGGCCGTCCCGGCGTCGGCGTGAACCCGCTGCGCGGGCAGAACAACGTGCAGGGCTCCTGCGACATGGGCTCGTTTCCGCACGAGCTGCCCGGCTATCGCCACATCTCCGGCGATGCCGTGCGCGACCAGTTCGAGGCGCTCTGGAACGTCAAGCTCAATCCCGAGCCAGGCCTGCGCATTCCCAACATGTTCGACGCCGCGGTCGAAGGCACGTTCATGGGCATCTACGTGCAGGGCGAGGACATCCTGCAGTCCGATCCCAACACCAGCCACGTGGTGGCGGCGCTGTCGGCAATGGAATGCGTCATCGTCCACGACCTCTTCCTGAACGAGACCGCGAACTACGCCCACGTCTTCCTGCCCGGCTCGAGCTTCCTCGAGAAGGACGGCACCTTCACCAACGCCGAGCGCCGCATCCAGCGCGTGCGCAAGGTGATGACGCCGAAGAACGGCATGGCCGACTGGGAGGTCACCATCGGCCTCGCCAAGGCGATGGGCTTCGAGATGAACTACAGCCACCCCTCCGAGATCATGGACGAGATCGCGGCGCTGACGCCGACCTTCGCCGGCGTCTCCTATGCCAAGCTCGACGAGCTCGGCTCGGTGCAGTGGCCCTGCAACGACAAGGCGCCCGAAGGCACGCCGGTGATGCATATCGACGGCTTCGTCCGCGGCAAGGGCAAGTTCGTCGTCACCGAATATGTCGCGACCGACGAGCGCACCGGCCCCCGCTATCCGCTGCTGCTCACCACGGGACGCATCCTCAGCCAGTACAATGTCGGCGCGCAGACGCGGCGCACCGAGAACGTGGTCTGGCATGCCGAGGATCGTCTCGAGATCCATCCGCACGATGCCGAGCAGCGCGGCGTGCGCGACGGCGACTGGGTGCGGCTGAAGAGCCGCGCCGGCGAAACCACGCTGCGCGCGGAGATCACCGATCGCGTGGCGCCCGGCGTCGTCTACACCACCTTCCACCATCCGGACACGCAGGCCAACGTCATCACGACCGACTATTCGGACTGGGCGACCAACTGCCCCGAATACAAGGTCACGGCGGTGCAGGTCTCGCCCTCGAACGGCCCGTCCGACTGGCAGAAGGCCTATGACGCGCAGGCGCGGCAATCCCGCCGCATCGTGCCGGCCGAGGCCGCGGAGTAACGGCATGCACGTGCCCGTCCAGGCCATCGACCGCGAGATCTGGCGCGACGGCGCCGCGTCCGAAGGCGTGCGCCTGATCCCGGAGGAGACGCCGCTGGCGCTGACCTATAATGGCGGCACCTACGCCGTCATGATGGGGACGCCGCAGAACCTGGAGGATTTTGCCGTCGGCTTCAGCCTGGACGAAGGCATCATCAAGTCGGTCGACGACATCAAGTCGCTCGACATCGTTCGCCTCGACGACGGCATCGAGCTCAGGATGTGGCTCGCACCGGAAGATGCGGCGCTCATCAGCGAGCGCCGTCGCCACGTCGCAGGTCCCACCGGCTGCGGCATCTGCGGCATCGAGTCCATTGCCGAGGCGGTGCGACCCGCGGCGGTCGTGCCGCAGGGGCAGACCTTCACGCCCGAACAGATCATGACGGCGATGCAGGCGATCGCGCCGCTGCAATCGATCAACCTGCAGACCCGCTCCGTTCACGCCGCAGCGTTCTGGTCCCCATCAGGCAACATCGTCGCGTTGCGCGAGGATGTCGGCCGCCACAACGCGCTCGACAAGCTCGCCGGCGCCCTGGCACGCAGCCGCGCGGATGCGAGCTGCGGCATGGTGCTGCTGACCAGTCGCGTTTCGGTCGAGATGGTGCAGAAGACGGCAGCAATCGGCGCGCCGGTGATGATCGCGGTGTCCGCGCCCACTGCGCTCGCGGTCCGCACCGCGGAAGCCGCCGGCATCACGCTGGTCGCCATTGCCCGCCAGGACGGGTTCGAAGTGTTTTCGCATGGTGACCGGGTCGTCGCCCGCCATGCCACGGAGGTTGCCGATGTCGCCTGACCGCCTGATCTACATGGCCAACCAGATCGGCAAGTTCTTCCAGAGCCAGGGCCACGGCAAGGCCGTGCCGGGGATTGCCGAGCACATCAAGAAGTTCTGGGATCCCCGGATGAAACGCGCGATCTTCGCGCATCTCGACGCCGGCGGGGCGGGCCTCGCGCCCGACGTCCGCGAGGCGCTCACCGCGCTGAAGCAAACTACGACGCTTCCAGCAGCGCCCTGAACACCCGCCGCACCTCGCCCTGCGTCTCCTTCACCCGCGCCTCGAGCGACGAGAAGTCCGGCGCATCGCCGGCGCGCGCCATCACGCGCTGCAGATCCGTGCCGGCGGTTTCCGGCTTGAAACGATCGCTGACGCACAGCCGCAGGATCTGCGTCAGATCGTGATAGAGCCGGGCTGCGGCACGCAGGATCTCGGTCTCCGATTGCGGCAGCACGCCGAGCCTGCACGCATTGTCGAGCACCTGCATGGTGCCGACGTCGAGGATCTCGGGCATCTCGTGCGCGTGCACGAGCTGGAGATATTGCGCGATGAAGTCGATATCGACCATGCCGCCGGCGGCGTATTTGAGATCCCAGCAATCGCCCTCGCCCTTCTCCTGGGCGATCGCGCGCCGCATATCGGCAACGTCATTGGCGGTGATGTCGCGATCGCGGCGGCGGGTCAGGACATCGCGAATGACGTGCTCGATCCGTTCCCGGAATTCGGGCGAGCCGGACACCACGCGCGCACGCGTCAGCGCCATGTGCTCCCAGGTCCAGGCCTCGTTGGCCTGGTAGTCCGCGAATGAGACCAGGCTCGAAGCGACGGGACCGGCGCGGCCCGAGGGACGCAGCCGCATGTCGATCTCGTAGAGCACGCCGTAATTGGTGCGCGTCGTGAACGCGCTGATCAGACGCTGGGTCAGGCGGGCAAAATAATGCGCGCCCTGCAGCGATTTCGGCCCGTCGGAGTCCGGATGGTCGGCGTCGAAATCGTAGAGCAGGATGAGGTCGAGATCGGACGAGGCCGTCATCTCGCGGCTGCCGAGCCGGCCCATCGCGATGATCGCGGTCTCCTGCCCCTTGATCCTTCCGTGCTGGGCGGCGAAGCGGTCGGCGACGAGGCCATGCACGGTGTGGACGATGCCTTCGGCGACATCGGCGAAGGCGGTGCTCGCCTGCTGCGCGGAGACGGTGCCGGAGAGGATCCGCGTGCCGATCAGAAACAGGCTCTCCTGCCCGAACAGACGCAGGCGGTCGAGGAATTCTTCATATGAGCCCGCGTCCTGCACGGTCGCAGCCAGCCGTCCCGACAATTCCTGCCTGTCCGGCATGGCGCCGAAGAAGCGCGGATCGATCAGGCCGTCCATCAGCTGCGGCTGCCGCGCCAGCATCTCGCCCAACCGCGGCGCCGCGCCCAGCACCAGCGCCACCAGCGCGACAAGATCGCGGTTCTGGCCGAGCAGCGTGAACAGCCGGCCGCCGCGCTGCAAGGCCCCGAGGAACTGATCGAACGCCACGACGGCGCGATCCGGCTCCTCGGCATGGGCAAGCCCGTCGATCAGGGCCGGCACGAATTCGATGAAGGCGTTACGCGTCGCCTCATTGCGGAACACGCGATAGTCGCCGGTGACCCAGTCGCGCACGGTCTGCGCCACCGCGGCAGGCTTCTTGAAACCGAGCGTTGCGAGGTGCTGGAGCAGCCGCGGATCGTCGGGACCGGCACCATAGTCGAGCGTGGGCAGCTTGGCGGTGCCGGTCGGATCGTCGCCCTCGAACAGCTTCTCGTAGTGGCCCTGCACGATCTTGAGCTGTCGCAGCAGATCGCCCGCAAAAGCTTCGCGATCCGGATAGCCGAAGAAGCGGGCAAAGCGCTCGACGGCGTCCTTGTCTTCGGGCAGCGCATGGGTCTGCTCGTCGGCGATCATCTGGAGGCGATGCTCGACCCGGCGCAGGAATTCGTACGCAATGGTCAGCTCGTCGCGCGCGGCAACGGTGATCCAGTTGCTGGACGCCAGAATGTCGAGCGCCCTGAGCGTCGGCCGCACCCGCAATTCCGGATGACGGCCGCCGGCGATCAATTGCTGGGTCTGGGCAAAAAACTCGATCTCGCGGATGCCGCCGCGGCCGACCTTGACGTTGTGCCCCTCCACCGCGACCTCGCTCTGGCCGCGATAGGTCTGCATCTGCCGCTTCATGTCGTGGACGTCGGCGAGCGCGGCGAAGTCGAGATGCTTGCGCCAGACGAAGGGCGCGATCTCGGCCAGCAGCGCCTCGCCCGCCTTGGCATCGCCGGCACAGGCGCGCGCCTTGATCATCGCGGCGCGCTCCCAGGTGCGCCCTTCCCGCTCGTAATAGTTCAGCGCGGCGTCCCTGGAGATCGCCACCTGCGTCGAGGACGGATCGGGCCGCAGGCGCAGATCGACGCGGAACACATAGCCGTCATAGGTGCGCTGCTGGAGGATCCGCGCCATCCCCTGCGTGACCCGGACGAAGAATGGCTGCGGCTCGATATCGGGCGCCAGCGTCGTCGCATCGGGATCGAAGAACACGATGAGATCGACGTCGCTGGAATAGTTCAGCTCGCCCGCACCCATCTTGCCCATGGCGAGCACGATCAGGCCGCAGCCCTCTTCGGGCGCCTCGGGATTGGGCGGCAAAATCTTGCCACGTGCGGCTTCCTGCCGCAGCAGGTATTGGAGCGCCGCCTGCACCGAGGACACCGCGACGTCGGTCAGCGCCGCCGTCACCCGCATCACCGGCCAGACCCCGCCGATGTCGCACAAGGCGGTCAGCAGCGCGGCCTCGGCTTTCATGCGGCGTAGCAGCCGCATCACCTCGGCCTCATCAGCCGCCGCGAGCACTGCGCCTCTGGCGTCCGCGATGAGGGCCGCCAGATGCGCATCCGGGTCGCATTCGAGCAGCCGGACCAGACGCAACGCATCGGCGCGCACCAGATCGAACAGATAAGGCGAGAATTCCGCGATACCGGCCAGGACATCCCGCGCGAAAGGATGGACCAGCAGCGCCTCGAGACGGGCCGATTGGGCCGGCTCGAGCTCGCTCAGCCAGCTTTCCAGACGTCGTTCGTCGGTTGTGGAAGCGGCAATATGGGGAGCTTCCGCGAAGCGCGCGGCCAGCCTCTCACCATGCTTGTCCGCGTTTCCCGGCGCGGAGTGGTTCATGCCACCTTCTGTGGCACATCCGGTATTGGCGGAGCAACCCTGTCGCCGGCACGGAGGCGCGCGGGGAGCACCAGCGTGGCGACGAGGCCCGGCTGAGCGTCGCCCAGCCGCAATTCGCCGCCATGCAATGTCGCAACCGCCGAAGCGAGGCTGAGGCCAAGGCCCGAGCCCGGCTGCGTGCGGCTCGCTTCCAGGCGAACGAATCGCTCGACCGCATGCTCGCGGTCGGCCTCGGGTATGCCGGGACCGCGATCGGTGACGCTGAGCAGCACCTGGTCGCCCTCGCGCCTGGCCTCGATCAAGATCGGCCGCGCGTCCATGCTGACCACGGTTCCCCCGGTCTGTGTGACAGGCTTGCCGTATTTGATCGCATTCTCGACCAGATTGGCGAGCGCCTGGCTGATCAGTTCGCGGTTGGCGTGGACCGGCGTCGGATCGGCCTTGACCTTCAAGGTCATGCCGTCGTCCTCGGCCAGCGGCTCATAGAGCTCGTGGATGCCATTGGCCACATCGGCGGCGTCGAAATCATCCATGTTGCCGCGCGCCTGCCCGGACTCGGCACGCGCGATCATCAGAAGCGCGTTGAAGGTGCGGATCAAACCGTCTGATTCCTCGATGGTCCGCTCCAGCGCCGCCCGGTAGTCGGCCTCGCAGCCCGATTTTGCCAACGCTTCCTCGGCGCGGTTGCGCAGCCGTGTCAGCGGGGTCTTGAGATCGTGAGCGATGTTGTCGGAGACCTCCTTCAGCCCCGCCATCAGCGCCTCGATCCGCTCCAGCATGGCGTTGAGGTTTTCCGCGAGGCGGTCGAGCTCGTCGCCGCTGCGCCCGACCGGCAGGCGTTCGCTGAGATCGCCGGTCATGATGCGATGCGCCGTGCCGCTCATCGCATCGATGCGCCTGAGCACCCTGCGCGCCACGAAGATGCCGCCGCCGAGACCGAGCACGACGACGATGAGGACAGACCATTGCGCGGCCTTGGCGACGATGCCGAACAGACGCCGGCGTTCGGCAAGGTCGCGGCCGATCAGGAGACGGAAGCCGTTCTCGAGTTCGGTGACGCGCACCAGCGCGCGATGGTCGCGATCGTCGGCATCCTCGATGCGGCGATAGGCGGTCTCGGACCAGCCGCGCGTCGCCATCACGCCGGGCGCGAGCGAGCCGACATTGCCGGCGATCGCCTGCC
This sequence comes from Bradyrhizobium sp. UNPF46, assembly GCF_006658625.1. Classification (NCBI taxonomy): domain Bacteria; kingdom Pseudomonadati; phylum Pseudomonadota; class Alphaproteobacteria; order Hyphomicrobiales; family Nitrobacteraceae; genus Bradyrhizobium; species Bradyrhizobium sp. UNPF46. Next base: position 91,159 of record NZ_LFJB01000054.1, on the reverse strand, counting down.
CGGTCGGCGTGGTCACGAGATAGAGGTTGGCACCGGGCCGCAACGCGCGGTACTCGATCGCGAGCACCAGGCCGCGCAAGCCGCGCCTGTCGTAGAGATCGGAGATCTCCGAGGTCTCGGCATTGACCGTCTGCGTGATTTCCTCGGTGATCAGCCGCCGCGTATTCCAGGCGAAATAGGCCAGCAGCGAGGCCGCGAACATCGCGAACAGCAGCAGATAGACCAGCGTCAGCCGGAATGCCGTGGTGCGGACGAGTTTACCGAATGCCGTCACGGATCATGTACCCCGCGCCGCGGATCGTGTGCAGCAGCGGCCGCTCGAATCCCTTGTCGATCTTGGAGCGCAGCCGCGAGATGTGCACGTCGATCACGTTGGTCTGCGGATCGAAATGATAGTCCCAGACGTTCTCCAGCAGCATGGTGCGCGTCACCACCTGGCCGGCATGCTTCATGAGATATTCGAGCAGGCGGAATTCGCGCGGCTGCAGCGTCAGCTCGTCCTTGCCGCGGGCGACGCGATGGGAGAGCCGGTCGAGCTCGAGATCGCCGACGCGGTACAGCGTGTCCTCGGCGGGACCGCCGCGGCGGCGCGACAGCACCTCGACCCGGGCCAGCAGCTCGGCGAAGGAATAGGGCTTCGGCAGATAGTCGTCGCCGCCGGCGCGCAGGCCCTTGATGCGGTCGTCGACCTGGCCGAGCGCGGAGAGAATCAGCACCGGCGTGGTGTTGCCCTTGTCGCGCAGCATCCCGATCAGCGACAGGCCGTCGCGCTTGGGCAGCATGCGGTCCACCACCAGCACGTCGTAATCGCCGCTCTCGGCCATGGCGAGGCCCTCCTCGCCGTCGGCGGCGTGGTCGGCGATGTGTCCGACTTCGCGGAACGCCTTCACGAGGTAGTCGGCGGATTCGCGGTCGTCTTCGATGATGAGGAGGCGCATCGTGCGTTCGGCGGCGGTCAAGGAGGTCAACCTTCTCTAAACATGGCGCGAGCGGCTATCGCATGCAAGCCGAGTGGGAGACGCCGGCATGGAGAAAAAGGCGGGCGGTGAAGCTGGGGGGACCTCACCGCCCTAGGCCTTCCGACGGAGGGGGGCGTAATTCCACCGGAAGGTAGACGGGGGAAGCGAACGTTACGCTGCTTCCCCGAAGGGCGCCGGCGGCGGGGGCGACTGATGCCGGCGACACCCTTCATCTCAAGGCTTCCCGAGGCTTACCCCTTGGCGAGGGGCACCGCGACGAAGCGCGACTGGCCGCCGCTCTTCACGCGCATCAGGACGCTGTTCTTGTTGTCGGTCCGCGCCGTGTTGATGGCCTCGCGCACGTCGCCGGCGGTCGCCACGCTCTTGCCGCCGACTTCGAGAATCACGTCGCCTTCCTTGAAGCCGCGTTCGGCCGCGGCGCTCTTCGGATCGACCTCGGTGACCACGACGCCTTCCTTGCCGGCGCCGGCCACGGAGTTTGCGGGCGCAACCGTCATGCCGAGCTTGGGCACGTCGGTGCCCTTGCTCGCACCCTTGCCGCTGTCATTGTCGTTGTCGGCCTTGGCCTCGACCGTGTTCGGCAACTGGCCGAGCGTCATGTTCACGACCTTGTCCTGGCCCTTGTGCAGCACGTTGAGCTTGACGGTCGCGCCGGGCGCCATGCCGCCGATGGTGCGGGCAAGCTCGCGGGCGTCCTTGACGGTCTCGCCGTTGACCGCGGTGATGACGTCGCCGGATTCGATGCCGGCCTTGGCGGCCGGACCGTTGGCCTGCGGCTCCGCGACCAGCGCGCCCTCGGCCTTCTTCATGCCGAGGCTGTCCGCGATGTCGGAGGTGACGGGCTGAATTTGCACGCCGATCCAGCCGCGGCTGACCGAGCCCTTGTCCTTGAGCTGGGCGACCACGCTCTTCACCGTGCTCGCGGGAATCGAGAACGCGATGCCGACGCTGCCGCCGGAGGGCGAGTAGATCGCGGTGTTGACGCCCATCACCTCGCCATTGGTGTCGAAGGCCGGACCGCCGGAATTGCCCTTGTTCACGGGCGCGTCGATCTGGATGAAATCGTCATAGGGACCGTTGCCGATGTCGCGGCCGCTCGCCGAGACGATGCCCGCGGTCACCGTGCCGCCGAGGCCGAAGGGGTTGCCGACCGCGAGCACCCAGTCGCCGATCCGCGGCTTGGCGTCAGCGAGCTTGGCGAACGGGAAGTTCGAGCTGCCCTCGACCTTGATCAGGGCAAGGTCGGTGCGCTGGTCGGTGCCGATCACCTTGGCGGTGTAGGTCTTGCCGTCGTCGGTGGTGACCTCGACCTTGTCGGCACCGTCGACCACGTGGTTGTTGGTCACGGCAAAGCCGTCGGCCGAGATGAAGAAGCCGGAGCCCTGGCCCTGCACCACGCGGCCGCGGCCGCCCTTCATGCCCGGGAAGCCATCCGGACCGCCGAAGCGGCGGAAGAAGCGCTCCATCGGCGAGCCCGGCTGGAACGGCGAGGAGGAATCGTCGCCGTCGTCGTTGCTCGCGGTCTTCTCCTTGATGTTGACCTTCACCGAGATCACCGAGGGCTTCACGCGCTCGACGATATCGGCGAAGCCGATGGGACGTTCGACCTTGCGGACCTCGTTGTTGACCTGCGCATGCGCCGGGCTGGAGAACAGATCTGCCGGCGAAGTGGACGGGCTGAAGCCGTAGACGGCCGCGCCGAGACCGGCGACCACCGAGGCCATCAGCGCGAACCTGCGCGCGGAGAACACCGACCGGCGCGGCTGCCGGTAGGACGGAAGGTTCGAGAGGTCGATACGGTCGGACATGCAGAAATCTCCAGGGCCTTGAAATCCATTTGGTGCCGGATGCCAGCACCTTGCCGACCTGAAGATGGGGGCTCCCGCCTTACCGCGCGCTGGCGGCGGGGTTAAACTTTTGTAATGAAGGGAGGGTCTGGGATGCGGCCGTTCGGCGCAGGCTGAAAATTGCGCTCTCACAGCAACTTAAGCAGGTTCCCGTGACGGCGCGTCAGGCGTGCTTTGACGCGCTCAGCTGGCCCTGACGCTGACGATGAACTCGTCGACTTCGCGCTTCAAGGTTTCGGCCTGCTGCGACAGGTCGACCGCGGAATCCCTGGCCTCGGTGGCCATGCGGCCGGTCTCCGCGGAGGTCGAGGTGATCTGGGTGATGTGGTTGGAGACGTCGAGGGTGCCGTGCGCGGCGTCCTGGGCGCTCCGCGAGATCTCCTGCGTGGCGTTGCGCTGCTGGGCGGTGTCGACCTCGATGCCGGACATGATCGAGGAGATCTCCGACAGCGTCTTTGAGATGCCGTCGATCGCGCCGCGGGTCTCCGCGGTGATGCCCTGGATGCTGGCGACATGGGAGGTGATCTCCTCCGTCGCCTTGCTGGTCTGATGCGCCAGATTCTTCACCTCGGAGGCGACCACGGCAAACCCCTTGCCGGCCTCCCCTGCCCGTGCCGCCTCGATGGTGGCATTCAGCGCCAGGAGATTGGTCTGCGATGCGATCGCCTGCACGAGCTGGACGACCTCGCCGATCTTGTCGGCGGCATCCGACAGCGTGTGGATGGTGTCGCGGCTCTTCTCGGCTTGCGACGCCGCGCCCTCGGCGCGCTGGGTCGCGTCCGTGACGCGGCGGCTGATCGTGACGATCGAGTTCGTCATCTCCTCGGCCGAGCCCGCGACCGTCTGCACGCTGGCGCTGGCCTGGTTCGCAGCGCTCGCGACCGCATTGGCCTTGGTGCTGGTGTCGTTGGCCGTCCGCGACAGCGTCTCGGCGTTGCTCTTCAGATGCACGGCCGACGACGCCACGCTGTCGACGACGCTGGCGACGAGATCGTTGAAGCTCTTGATCCGGTCGTCCAGGAATTTCGATCGCTCGGCCTGGTGCTGCGCTTCGTGCAGCTGCTGCTCGGTGAGGTGGCGCCGCTCGATGCCGTTGGTCTTGAAGACCTCCAGCGCACCGGCCAGCAGGCCGATCTCGTTGGTGCGGCCGAGTCCGGGAACGGGTGTCTCGAACTTCTGGTCGGCGACCTCGCGCATGGCATGCACGATCGCCGCCAGCGGGCTGAGGATGCCGTTGCGCACGGCGAACCAGGTGGTGAGGCAGATTGCGGAGGCGACGACGGCGATCCCGCCGCAGGCGGCCAGGAACCAGGAGAACGCGGCCTGCGCCTGCTGATAGGTCTGCATGGCGTGATCGCGCGCAGGACCGCTCAGCGCGGCAAAGTCCGACGACAGGCTGGTGATCTCGTTATTCAGATAGAGCACCGCAATGAAGCCGGTGCCGCCGCCGATGCCCAGCAGAAACAATAGTGCAGCGACGACGGCACCAACCAGGAAGCGGATCGTCAGATTGCTGTTCGCGAACATCAGAGGGACTCAGAGTCTGGAATCGAAGCTCGCGACAAGCTTCCAGACAAAGGTCAAAATACCATGAACCACGCGGCAGCGGGCCGGCGGGCTACGTAAGACTACGTAACCAGGACGACATCGCGTCGCTACGTCGATTTGGCCTCGTCCGACATCAGGGCCGCAAGCTTCGCCTGTTCGTCGGGCGTGAGCGGAGGTGCTGGTACATCGACACCGCTGCGGGCGCGGCGCCGGATTTGCAGCCACAGCGCCACGCCGCCTCCGATCAGCAGCAGCGGCCCGAGCAGCCACAGCAGCACGGTCTGCCGCTCGAAGCGCGGCTTGAGCAGCACGAACTCGCCATAGCGCGCGACCAGGAAGTCGAGCACCTGCGAATTGCTGTCGCCGGCGCCGATGCGCTCGCGCACCAGCAGCCGCAGGTCGCGCGCCAGCGGCGCATCGGAATCGTCGATCGACTGGTTCTGGCAGACCATGCAGCGCAGCTCGCGCGACAGCTCGCGCGCACGGGCTTCCTTGGCGGGATCTGCCATGATCTCGTCGGGCTGCACCGCGTGAGCCGCGGGCACGGCCAGCAGCATCAGAGCGATGAACGCGACCATCATCCGGAGCATCGGATCACTCCGCCGGCTGGAAGCGCTGCTTGGCCCGCGCCGGCTTCGGCGCGCCAACCCGCAGGCGCCGGTCGGACAGCGACAGCACGCCGCCGAACGCCATCAGCACCGGTCCCCACCAGATCATGAGCACCATCGGCTTGTAGTAGATGCGCACGGCAATGGCGCCCTCGGCCGTGGCATCGCCGAGCGAAATGTAGAGCTGGCTCGCGCCGCGCGTCAGCAGCGCGGCCTCGGTGGTCGACGAGCCGCGGGTGGTGAAGCTGCGCTTGGAGGGCGTCATGACGCTAAGGGGCTGGCCGTCGCGGCTGACGTTGAACTGGGCGATCATCTCGCGGTAGTTCGGGCCCTGACGCTGCAGCAACCCGTCGAGCTTGACGTCGAAGCCGGCGATCTCTGCGACGTCGTTCTGCTTCATCGTCGCGATATATTCGCTGTTCCAGGTGGTCTCGCACACGATCCCGATCAGCGCCACGCCGAGGCCGGCATGCGCGAACGCCGTGCCCCAGGCCGAGCGCGGCAGCCCGCGGGCCCGGTGCAGCACCGTCGCGAACGGCAGCCGTACGAGACCGGTGCGTTCGACGATGTCGGTCACGGCGCCGGCGATGACGAAGACGCCAAGCCCGATCGCAAGCGGCGCCAGCGCGCTGCCGCCGCGCGCCCAGCCCCAGACGATGGCGACGGCCACGAGCCCGGCGACGCCGGCAGCGAGCAGGCGCTGCGTCACGCCGAGCAGATCGCCGCGCTTCCACGCCAGCATCGGCCCGAACGGAACGGCAAGCAGCAACATGGCAAACAGCGGCGCGAAGGTGAGGTTGTAGAACGGCGCACCGACCGACATCTTGAAGTCGGCGAGCATCTCCATCGCAAGCGGATACAGCGTGCCGAACAGCACGACCGCGCAGGCGACCGTGAGCAGCAGATTGTTCAGGACCAGCGCGCCCTCGCGCGAGATCGGCGCGAACAGGCCGCCCTGCTTCAACGACGTGGCGCGGCCCGCGAACAGCGCCAGGCTGCCGCCGATGAACAGGCAGAGGATCAGCAGGATGAACACGCCGCGGGTCGGATCGGTGGCGAAGGCGTGCACGGAAGTGATGACGCCCGAACGCACCAGGAAGGTTCCGAGCAGCGACAGCGAGAAGGTCAGGATCGACAGCAGGATGGTCCAGACCTTCAGCGCGTTGCGCTTCTCCATGACCAGCGCCGAATGGAGCAGCGCGGTGCCGGAGAGCCACGGCATCAGCGAGGCGTTCTCGACCGGATCCCAGAACCACCAGCCGCCCCAGCCGAGCTCGTAATAGGCCCAGTACGAGCCCATTGCGATGCCGAGCGTCAGGAAGATCCAGGCGACCAGCGTCCACGGCCGCACCCAGCGCGCCCAGGCAGCGTCGATCCGTCCCTCCATCAGCGCCGCGATGGCGAAGGAGAACGAGATCGAGAAGCCGACATAGCCGAGATAGAGCATCGGCGGATGCACGGCGAGACCGATGTCCTGCAGCACCGGATTGAGATCGCGTCCCTCGATCGGCGGATTGGCGATGCGCAGGAACGGATTCGAGGTCACGAGGATGAAGAGGTAGAAGGCGCTGGCGACCCAGGCCTGGACCGCGAGCACGTGCGCGCGCAGCGACAGCGGCAGATTGTTGCCGAACGCCGCGACCAGCCCGCCGAACAAGGCGAGGATCGACACCCACAACAGCATCGAGCCTTCATGGTTTCCCCACACGCCCGTGATCTTGTAGAGCAACGGCTTCATCGAGTGGGAGTTCTCATAGACGTTGGCGACGGAGAAGTCCGAGTTCACGTGCAGCATCACGAGAGCTACGAACGAGGCGCCGACGAACAGGAGCTGGGCCAGCGCCGTGGAGCGCGCCACGTTCATCAGCGCGGCGTCGTTCAGGCGCGCGCCGATCAGCGGCACGATCGACTGGATTAGTGCGAGTCCGAGCGCCAGCACCAGCGCGTAATGTCCGGATTCTGCGATCACCGCACTGCTCCCTGCGGATTGCCCTGCGCGGTCGTCGCGGCGGGCTTGCCCGCGTCGGACGTCTTGCCGCTGTTGGAAGACTTGCCGCTGTCAGCAGGCTTGCCGCCGTAGTCGTCCTTCCAGTGCCCCTGCTTCTTCAGGGCATCGGCGACGTCCTTGGGCATGTAGGTCTCGTCGTGCTTGGCAAGCACGGTATCGGCCTTGAACACGCCATTGGCGTCGAGCGCGCCTTCGGCGACGACGCCCTGCCCCTCGCGGAACAGGTCGGGCAGGATGCCCTTGTAGGCCACCGGCAGCTTGGCGTTGCCGTCGGCAACCTCGAAGGTCACCGCGAGATTGTCGCCGCGCTGGAGCGAGCCGGGCTGCACCAGCCCACCGAGGCGAAACCGCTTGCCGGGCTCGACATGCTTCTCGGCGACCATGGTCGGGGTGGAGAAGAACACGATGGAGTCGCGAAGGGCGTTGAGCACCAGCGCGGCGGCGAGCGCGAGCACGGCGAGTGAGCCGCCAATGATGGTCATACGTCGCTGCTTGCGCGTCATGGCGTATCCGTTCTCCGCTTCTCTCGTTCCGGCATCGTCATCCGCCGAGCCCGAGAGTCTTGAGGCCATCGTTGAGCTGGCGAAGCCGCTCGGCATCGCTGGCAACGGCCTGCCGGGCATCGGCCGACGCCCCGACCGCCTTTTCGCGATCGCCCATCACGAGATAGGCGCGCACCAGGCGCAGCCATCCATCGACGTCCTCGCCGTTCTGCTTCAACCGGGTGGCCAGACGTTCGACCATGCCGCGCACCATCGCGTTGCGATCGCCCTCGGCCATGTCCCTGGAAGCGGCGATCGTCTCGTCGGACAGCGCCGGCATCGTCCCACCGGCAACACGCACCAGCGAGGACTGCACCAGGGCACGCCACGGCGCATCCGCGGGCGCCTTCGCAAGCAGCGTGCGCCAGATATTGGCGGCATCGTCCTTGCGGCCGTCCTGTTCGGCGGCGAGGCCCAGGAAGTAGTTGGCCTTGGGATCGTCGGCGTCCAGCGCGTGTGCGCGCTCGAATTCGGTCTTGGCCTCGGCGGTCACCACACCGCCGGCGGCGGCCGAGATCGCTTCGCCGAGATCGGACCGACGCTCCGCGCTCTCGCCATTATAGGCGAGCGAGTTGCGATAGGCGCGCACCGCCTCGTCGAAACGGCCGAGCCGCTCCAGCACCGGCGCAAGCACGTTCCAGCCGCGCCCGTCGGTCGGATTCTTCTCCAGATGCTGCTGGACCTGCTCGACGAGATTCTCGAGCGACTGCGCCTTGCCCGGCGCGCGCTCCCGTTGTGCCAGCGGAAAGTCCTGAAGCTTGGGCGAGCCGAGCGGCATGTAGACACCGGCCGCAACGAGCGGCAGGCCCGCGAGTGCCAGCACGGCCGCGGCGCGGCGCCATTTGAGATTCGACTGCGGTGCCACCGCGGGCTCGCTGGCGGCCGCGGCAAGCAGCCTGCGGCTGATCTCGACGCGCGCGGCCTCCGCGTCCGGCGCGGGGATCAGGCCCGCGGCGAGATCACGCTCGATCTCGGCCAGCTGGTCCTTGTAAACCGCAACCTCGCTGCCCTGGTCTTGCGCGCGCGCTCTACGGCCAAGCGGCAAGAGCACGGCGAAAATCGCCGCGACCGTCATCAGCGCGAACACGAACCATAGCGTCATCTGGCAAGCTTCCGGCAGCGCGCAAACCGCGCCCATAGGTGCCTTTACACCACGGCCGGACGATGCGGCAATTGACAATTGTCAATTCGGCGCGACCGCATGCAGTCGCGAAACGGTGGAAATCCAACGGCTTAGCCGATCTCGAAATCCACACTTTGCGCGGCGTCCTCGCCGTGGCCGTTGAAGGCCTTCAGGAAGTATGTTCCCGGCGCGACCGCATCCGGCAATCTGATGCGCAGCGCACCGACCGGAACCGGCGACGCAACCCTCGTGATTGTCTCGGACACCTGTCGACCGCTTGCCTTCTCGACCAGCACCACTTTGGCGCCGACCATCAGTCTTTGATACTTGGCAACGATGACGCGGTTCTCAATTTCAATGGAGCTGATAACGGGTTTCATGCGCCCACAAATGGAAGTTCCCCGGACTTGCACGGGACCGTACGGTGCGCGACCTACACCGTCAACCTCAAATTGTGATCACGAAAATATGCGCTCGGATCAGCTTGCCCGCGACGATTTGCGCTCGCCGGTAGCTGCGTTCTCCGCGGCCCGGCTCATCAGCGAGGCATAGTCATCACCGAACAGCACCTGGCAGAAGCGAATCGCGGCCTGCACCTGCTGCTGCCTGTAGGTGCGGACCTTGTGATCGGCGGCGCGCAGAGATTGCACCAGCTGCTCGGTCGAGCGTTCGACATATTGCTGCAGGTCGGAATAGGTGCGCAGCGTCACCTCGTTGATCGCAAGCTCGCTCGCATAGTTGCGGCAGGTCGCGACGAAATCGATCAGCGCCGCCGTTTCCTCGACCTCGGTGCCGTCGATCCGCGCGCCCGGCGGAATGTCCTTCTCGGGACGCTGGCGCAGGATGCGGCGGACGCGGCCGGGAACGCTGTCGATCTCGGATTGCAGCGCATTGGAGATGTCGGCCCGGATCGAGGTCAGCTGCTTGCCCCAGGCGGAATCGTTGCGCAGGTCGAGCTCGGTGCGCAGGCCCCGGACGCCGTCGTGCAACGTCTTGAGATTGCCGGCAACGTTGTCGAAATGGCCGCGCTTGATGTCCATGCGCAAGGCGGCGGCGACGCAGGACAGATCATGCAGCGCCATCGTGACCGCGACACCATAGGGCGTCGCTGCGACGCGGATCTCGTCGTCGGAGGCAGCAATCTTGATGGCGAGGCGAATGATCTGCCACGGCGCGGTCATCCGCTGCGCCACGATCGACAGCGCGAAGGGCAGCATCTGCGGGGTCTGCAGCACCGGAATGTTGAGCGCGGAGGTCACCGAGGCGATCTGGGAATCGCCGAAAGCGCGCAAGGTGCGCGGCAGCTTCTCGATCAGGCTGGCAATGGCTTCCCGGACCTGCAGCACCGCTCCGATCGAATAGAGGTCTTCGATCACGTTGGGCGGGCCGACCCGGGCCAGCGCGCGCGACTTGTCGCCGCCGCCGGGACCCGTCAGCTCGAAAATGGCATCGGCAGCCACCGCCTGGAGCTTCTGCGCCAGGGCCTCGACCTGCCCGGCGCTGTCGGCCGGCATGCGCGCCAGCGCGGCCTCGAATTCATTGACCTTGTCCGGCGCGCCGTCGCGGCCGAGCCATTGCCAGATCGGCTGCAACGAGGAGCGGCGGATCTGGCCGACCCGTGTCGGGACGCCCGCTTCGACCAGGAACGGTTCCAGCACCTGGAACAACAGCCGCGACAGATCGTCCGTGCGTGGCGGTGGGGCCTCATCGGCCTCGCTCTTGCGGACGATCTTGCGCAGCTGCTCGAGCACCAGGGTCGCCACGGCCGTGTCCTGGCCGCGCTCGAGCGCACGCTCGAACTCCCGCATCAGCAGCGCCTGCGACTGCGGCGGGAGCTGCGCGAGATATTCCCTCAGCCGCTCGATCGATGTCTGGCTCATGCGCCCGGGTAATGCACGGTAAAATGGCGGACATGGGATGTGTCCGGTGCGATCATAGGAGGGGCCCACTTAAGAAGCCGTTTAGCAAGTGGGACCGAATCCCTTCACTTGGCTTGGACCGGGGCCCCAGCGAGGACAAAAAGCCAAGTTTTGGCAATGCGTTACACTCCCGGAAGGACCAGCTCGGCGCGCAAGCCGCCGGTCGGCGCGCCGCCAAGCGAGAGGCTGCCGCCATAGAGCGCGGCGAGATCGGTCACGATCGACAGCCCCAGCCCCGAGCCGGGCTTGGACTCGTCGAGCCGCTGGCCGCGCCGGGAGACCTGGGCACGCTCGGCTTCCGACAGGCCGCGGCCGTCGTCATCGACGATGATCCGTAGGCGCGGGCCGCCCCCCGCCTGGTGCGGCGTCTCCACCAGGACCTCGATGAAGACGCGCGAGGCCGCCCATTTGCAGGCATTGTCGACGAGATTGCCGACCATCTCCTCGAGATCCTGGCGCTCGCCGCGGAATTTTGCCGACGGATCGGCCTTGGCCTCGACCACGATGCCGCGATCGCGATGGATTTTCTCCATGGTCCGCCGCAGCGCCTCGATGGCGGGCGCCACCTCCGTCACGGTCGCGACGATCGAGACACGCGCCGCGATGCGGGCGCGCTCCAGGTGATGGGCGAGCTGGTCGCGCATCACATCCGCCTGCTCCATCACCTTGGCCGCGAACGGCTCGGCGGCATGGCTGCCGGCCTCGTTGACGATGACCGAGAGCGGCGTCTTGATCGCATGGGCGAGATTGCCGACATGGGTGCGCGCGCGCTCGACGATCTCGCGATTGGCATCGATCAGCGCGTTGGTCTCGCGCGCCAGGGGCGCGATCTCGACCGGGAATTCGCCCTCCAGCCGCTCCGCTCGCCCCGAGCGGATATCGGCAATCGATTCCGAGATGCGCTTGAGCGGCGCGAGACCGAAGCGGACCTGGAATACGGTCGTGAGCAGCAGGACGATGCCGAGCGCGGTGAAGGTGCCGCCGAGATAATAGTCGAAGCTGCGGGTCTCGTCGAAGATCTCGGTGTCGTCGCCGGCGACGCTGACGAGAAATTTGCCGTCGGCGCCGAGATCGACGGGACGCTCGACCATGCGCAGGTTCTGCCCCTCGGGCCCGTCGACATAAGCGAGCCGGATGCCGGCGGCGGTGAGCTCGGTGCCCTGCTCCTCCAGCTTCGGCAGCTTCTTGTCCCAGAGCGATCGCGAGGAGCGCACTTCCGGCTTCTCGGTGTCGGTCCGCGTGATCTGCCAGTACCAGCCCGACAGCGGCAGCTCGAACAGCGGCTCGCCCAGCGACTGGAACTGGCGGTCCGGCGGCTCGTCGGGGGTGGCGACCTCGGCGATGAGGGTCCGGAGATAGAGATTGAGCCGGCGGTCGAAGGCGCGCTCGGTGGCGTTCTTGTAGACCGACGACAGCACCACGCCGGTGATGGCCAGGATCACCACGAGCCAGGCGGTCGCCGACAGGAATAGCCGGTTGGCAAGTGAGCTAGCGGCCATCGGAACGATCCCGGAAGGCGCAGGACGGCAGGGCGTCAGAGGTCATGACCGGACCAAGGCCCCTGTCGGGCGGCCCGTCAAGCCCCGGGACGCCTCAAGCGGCCGGCGGGGTCAGGAGATAGCCGAGGCCACGGACGGTCTGGATGATGTCGACGTCGAGCTTCTTGCGGATGCGGCCGACGAACACCTCGATGGTGTTGGAGTCGCGATCGAAGTCCTGGTCGTAGAGGTGCTCGACCAGCTCGGTGCGCGACACCACGCGCCCGGAATGGTGCATGAGGTAGGCCAGAAGCCGATATTCGTGCGAGGTCATCTTGACCGGATTGCCGGAGACACTGACCCGGCCGGTCCGGGTGTCGAGCGTGACGGGACCGCAGCTGAGCTCGCTCTGGGCATGGCCGGTCGAACGGCGCAGCAGCGCACGGATGCGCGCCAGCACCTCCTCGAGGTGGAACGGCTTTGCGACATAGTCGTCGGCGCCGGCGTCGAAGCCCTGGACCTTGTCGCTCCAGCGGTCGCGCGCGGTGAGGATCAGGACCGGCATGGTGCGGCCGTTGCGGCGCCAGGCCTCCAGCACCGAGATGCCGTCCTTCTTCGGCAGGCCGATGTCGAGCACGACGGCATCATACGGCTCGTTGTCGCCGAGATAATGCCCCTCCTCTCCATCGAAGGCACGATCGACGACGTAGCCGGCGTCGGTCAGCGCCTTGGTGAGCTGGCGATTGAGATCGGGGTCGTCCTCAACAACGAGCAGGCGCACGCTTCTCTCCAGAAATTGGCCGCATCAACACTGCACCAGATGAGCAATTCCGGCGTGAACTGAATATGAACGCCGGGAACCCGGCCGCGTTACTTTTTGGTCATATACGACGTGTTCGCGGCGAACGCGACTGCGCCCGCCCTGCAACCGGACGAGCCGGAGCAGGACGGGCGCAATGTGGCCGCGTCAAGCGGCGCCTCGGAAGGTCCGCCCTTCCCGTGAATTCGGCCGTCAGGTCCGAAAGAACACGAACCAGATGACGGCGAGGATCAGGATCGCAAGCCCGGTCGAGATGGCGAGCAGTGCGGCAACGGACGGCCCGGGTTCGCCCTGGCGCGCCTCGGTTGCAGTTTCGACGATCTGATGCTGCTCTCGCGTGGTTGCCATGATGTCCTCAATCTCTGCGTGTCGCCTCCGATGACCGCGACCTCTCGCAGCCGTGTGTCCGGAGCCAACGCTCGATCCGATGTGATGTTCCGGCTCTTGCCAGCTCTTGGCCGGCCGATCGGGCCGCAACCGAGGGACGGGCGACCAGTTAACGCAGTTGGCGGATTCAACGACCGGCCTTGCTATGATTCGTTGTTCCCCGATGGTATTCTGCGACGTTGTCCTCTGTTGCGTTTGGAGTAGCCCATGGCCCCCCGCGCCAATTGGAAGGGTTTTCTGCGTTTGTCGCTCGTGACCTGTCCGGTCGCGCTCTATCCGGCCACTTCGGATACCGAGAAGGTCTCCTTCAACCAGATCAACCGCAAGACCGGGCACCGGATCAAGTACCTCAAGGTCGATGCCGAGACCGGTGACGAGGTCACCTCCGAGGACATCGTCAAGGGCTACAAGGTCGACACCGACACCTATATCGAGGTCACCAAGGACGAGCTCGACGACATCGCGCTGGACTCCACGCACACGATCGAGATCGACGAGTTCGTGCCGAAAGCCGACATCGACAACCGCTATCTGATCCGCCCCTATTATCTCGTGCCGGACGGCAAGGTCGGCCACGACGCCTATGCGGTGATCCGCGAGACCATCCGCAGCATGGACAAGGTCGCGATCGGCCGCGTGGTGCTGACCAACCGCGAGCACATCATCGCGCTCGAGCCGCTCGATAGCGGGCTGATGGGCACGCTGCTGCGCTACCCTTACGAGGTGCGCAGCGAGAAGGAGTATTTCGACGACATCCAGGACGTGAAGCTCACCAGGGACATGCTCGACCTCGCCAGGCACATCGTCGAGAAGAAGTCCGGTGCGTTCGAGCCCGAGCTGTTCGAGGACCATTACGAGACCGCGCTGATCGATCTCATCAACAAGAAGCGCGCTGGGACGCCGATCGCGGCCAAGACGACGCCGAAGAGCGGCGGCAACGTCATCAATCTGATGGATGCGCTGAAGAAGAGCATCGCCAACGAGAAGGACACCGCGCCCGCGGCGAAGGTTGTCAAGGAGACCAAGGCCAGGAAGCCGAAGAAGCGCGTCGAGGGCCAGCGCGAGATGCTGCTGCCGATATCGGGCAAGGGCGGCAAGGACGCCGCGGCGAAGGCCGCGACCGCGCCCAGGAAGGCCGCCGACAAGCCGGCGCGCGCGCCGGCGCGGACGAAGAAGGCCGGCTAGCGGCACGCACGCGCGATCGCACCGTGACGTCTCCCCGCGCCCGTCAGTCGGCCTGACATGCCCTGGTCCGCGGCATTCGACGATCCGATTTCCTTGCGTGGCGGACGCCGGTTGCAGACGCTGCAGCAGGCGGCCGATCACATCATGCAGCTGCCCGAGGACGTGCAGCACGCCGGCCACTGGCAGACCGCGATCGAGACCCTGATCAACGCGGCGGAGCAAGGCGGCGGCTGGACGATGTTCGCCCGCATCGCGATGCTGCGGGCGCTGAACGCGGACAGGAATCGCAAATGAGCCCGCCCGCCGGATCCATAGCCTCAACAATCCGTTAAACCGCGCAGCCATCTTCGGCGGCCGCCCGGCATGGGCGAGGCACCGCGTAATCCTACGGAAGACAAAATTAACCGTTGATTGCCTTCGCGCCGACCAAGGTCCCGCCCTCGATTGGACCAGGGTTGCCACGCCATGCAGAAGCAGGACGCCAGGAAGAACTATATCGGCCTCGTCAGCGACACGACCGAGGACGAACGCCTCACCGACGGCGCCGTGCAGTGGCAGCCGCGCGTGATGAGCTATCTGGCCAGCCGCCTCGCCGCCGTGCTGAGGCGCCCCGGCAAGGCCGCACCCGGCGGCTCGGCCGGGTCCTGAAAAAGACCCCGTCAAATCCGGCCAAATTGAGTGACGAAACCTTAAGTCAACGAATGGCAGCATATAACGCCAGAGGTCGGGGCTAGCGCGCCAGTGCTTTGACGCGCCCCGGCGAAGACTTCGTGAATCGATTTCTGCATTTCGCAAACGGCGCCGCATACATTGGACGGACGAACGGGAGTTGACGATGGCATTGCTCAGGTCCTTTCTTGCCGACGAACAAGCAGCCACCGCTATCGAGTATTGCCTGATCGCGGCCGGCATCGCGCTCGCGATCGTCACCGTCGTGAACAGCACGGGCGGCGCCCTGCTCAACAACAAGTTCAACTCGATCGACGCCGCCACGAAGTAACCGCCCGGCCCGGCGGCATGCGGCCATCCGGCGCCGGCAACATCGCCAAGACACACTGGCAAGACACACCGGCAAGCAGGTCTCGCCGGCCATGATCTGGGTCAACAGCACCGCGACCGCGACGTCTAAGCATGGAGACCGAGTTTCCTCTCTGCCGGTCCGTCCATGTCTCCAGAGCTTCCGCACTCCCAACTGAAAATCCGCCGCGTCCGGCTCGATACCGGACGCGAGAACGTCGTCGTCCTCTCCAGGCAATCCAAGGCGCTGCGTGCCGAGATCTTCCGCGGCTTCAGCCGCGTCGAGCTTCGCCAGGGCGACAAGGTCCTGCTGGCGACGCTGCTGATCACGGACGACGACACGCTGGTCGCCCCGGACGAGATCGGCCTCTCTGAACCCGCATTCCACCGCTTCGCGCAAGGCGCGGGCACGCATGTGACGGTCAGGCCCGCCTCGCCGCCGGAGAGCCTTGAAGCGGTGCGCGCGAAGATCCACGGGCGAACCCTGAGCCAGGCCGAGATCGGCGCGATCATCAACGACCTCGCGCATTATCGCTACTCGGACATGGAGATCGCCGCCTTCCTGATCGGCTCGGCAAGCTTCATCACCAGCGACGAGCTGCTCGCCCTCACCGGGGCGATGGCCCAGGCGGGCACGCAGCTGGTGTGGCCGACCCCCGTCGTCGTCGACAAGCATTGCATCGGAGGCATTCCCGGCAACCGCACCTCGATGGTGGTGGTGCCGATCGTCGCCGCGCATGGCCTGCCGATCCCCAAGACCTCCTCGCGCGCCATCACCTCGCCTGCGGGCACTGCCGACACGATGGAAGTGCTGGCGCGGGTGAATGTCGGCGTCGAGGAGATGAAGGCAATCGTCTCGGCCTGCAACGGCTGCCTGATCTGGGGCGGGCACGTCAACCTGTCGCCGGCCGACGACGTCCTGATCTCGGTCGAACGTCCGCTGAGCCTCGATACCCGCGAGCAGATGGTCGCCTCCATCATGTCCAAGAAGATCGCGGCAGGCTCGACGCATCTGTTGATCGACATTCCGGTCGGGCCGACCGCGAAGGTCAGCAGCGGCGTCGAGGCGATGCGGCTGCGAAAGCTGTTCGAATTCGTCGGCGACCGCTTTGGCCGCTCGGTCGAGGTGATCATGACCGACGGAAGCCAGCCGATCGGCAACGGCATCGGGCCGGTGCTCGAGGCCAATGACGTCATGGCCGTGCTCGGCAACGACAAGGATGCTCCGCGCGATCTGCGCGAGAAATCGCTGCGGCTCGCCGCTCACCTCCTGGAATATGATCCGAAGCTGCGCGGCGGCGCCGGCTACGCCCGGGCGCGCGAATTGCTCGACAGCGGCGCGGCGCTGAAGCAGATGCAGAAGATCATCGATGCCCAGGGCCCGTCGACCTGCAGCAATGAGCTCGGACCGCTCAGCTTCGACGTCAAGGCGGCGCATGACGGCATCGTGTCCGCGATCGACTGCCTGCGTCTGAACCGCCTCGCCCGCACCGCCGGCGCGCCGCTCGACAAGGGCGCAGGCATCCGCCTGTTCAAGAAGATCGGCGACCGCGTCGAGCAGGGCGAGCCGCTCTATCGGGTCTACACCTTCGACCGTCCCGAACACGATCTGGCGGCCGATGCCGCCACCGGGGAGAGCGGCTACGTCGTCAACGGTCACGAGGCCCCCCAGGGCAAGTCAGCGTCGTGAGCACGATCGCGCTCCAGACACTGGCCGACGAGAGTCTCGCAGCCGCGTTGCGATCCGAACTGACCACCCATCTTCCGGAGACGACGCCATGAGCATCACCGTCCGATTTTGCGGCGCCGCCCGCACCGTGACCGGGTCGAGCTATCTGTTCCAGACCGCAACGGGCCGCTTCCTGGTCGATTGCGGCCTGTTCCAGGGCCAGAAGACGCTGAAGGAGCTCAACTACGGCGCCTTTCCGTTCCGCCCCGCCGATATCGACGCCGTGCTGCTGACGCACGCCCATATCGACCACAGCGGCCTGTTGCCGAAGCTGGTGCGCGCTGGCTTCGAGGGGCCGATCCTGGCGACGCGCGGCACGATCGATCTGTGCTCCTACATGCTGCCCGACGCCGGCAGCATCCAGGAATCGGAAGTCACCCAGCTCAACCGACGCAACGCCTCGCGCGGGCGCAAGGAGGTTCAGCCGATCTACACGCAGTCCGATGCGATCGCGTCGCTGCAATCGTTTCGCGCGGTCGATTATGAAAGCTGGACCGACGTCATCCCCGGCGTCCGCGCGCGCTACTGGAACGCCGGCCATCTGCTCGGCTCGGCCTCGATCGAGCTCGAGATCGCCGAACAGGGCGCGGCACGGCCGATGCGCGTGCTGCTCTCCGGCGACGTCGGGCCGGAGGCCAAGCTGCTGCAGCCCGATCCCGAGGCGCCGACCGATTTCGACTACGTCATCTCGGAATCGACCTATGGCGATCGCGTGCGCGAGGCCACGACCCCTGCCCTTCGCCGCCAGCATCTCGCGGCCGAGGTGCGCGAGGCAGCAAGCGCCGGCGGCGCGCTGCTGATGCCCGCCTTCGCGGTCGAGCGCACCCAGGAGCTGATCGTCGATCTCGTCGATTTGATGGAGCACGGCGAGATACCGACCGCACCGATCTTCCTCGACTCTCCGCTCGCGATCCGCGCCACCGAAGTGTTCCGCCGCCATACCGAGAGCCTCGACCCGTCGGTCGATGCCGCGCGCCTGCTCAACTCGCCGCATCTCAAATTCACGGAGACCGCGGACGAGAGCAAGGCGATCATGCGCCTGTCCGGATTCCATATCATCATCGCCGCGAGCGGCATGTGCGATGCCGGCCGCATCCGCCATCATCTGAAGCGCTGGCTGTGGAACGAGCGCGCGACCGTGCTGCTCGCCGGCTTCCAGGCCAACGGCACGCTCGGCCGCTTCCTCCAGGACGGGGCCAAGGCCGTGCGGATCCAGGGCGAGGAGATCAAGGTCGCGGCCCGCATCCGCATGATCGACGAATATTCGGGCCATGCGGACGGCGCCGGCATGGCCGGCTGGATCGCGGCGCGCCGGCCCATCTCGCGCGGGCTGTTCCTGGTCCACGGCGAGGAAGGCGCGATTGCGGGCCTCGCCGCACGCGTCGCCGGGCGTATCATTCCGGCGGCCAGGATCTACCAGCCGATGCTGGACGACATCTACGAGCTCGCTGCGCCCGAACCGCGCGTGCGCGATGTCGATCATCGCCGCCGCCTCGCGCCGGAGGCCGTCACCCGTCTCGACTGGCACAACGAGATGTCCGAGCTCATGCTCGACATCAACGACAGGATCGGCGCCGCCGCCGACGACCGCGCCCGCGGCGTCATCGTCCGGCGGCTGCGCCGGGCGCTGGAGGAGAAGGCGTAGCGGGGGGCCAATCGCTGCGCGCGCAATGACGGCGCCTGAGACGCGCCTCTCTCGTGTCCCGGACGCGCTGCAGCGTTCTTACGCTGCTGCGCAGAGCCGGGACCCAGCAGGCTGCACGTTCCGCTCACGCATGGGCCCCGGCTCTGCAGCGCACCACGCCGCACCGGACGATGCTTCGCATCGCCGGGGCGCGCTGCGCTGCGTCCGGGGCACGAGACTGTTGTTGAGCGATGGACGTGATTGCTTATTCTCGCGGCTTGTTTTGCCCGAGCTTTGCATTGGTCTTGCACCCTCTGAAAGCAAGGGCGCAGGGAAGGCCGGGCGCCGGCTGGCACCCGAAGTCCCGCGTGCGAAAGAAGCGCGCACGGGGTGGACGACAGGTGTTGCCGGTCGCCCGGCCTTCCCTGCGCGATGGTTTTCACGGTGTCCTTCGTGCTCTCCCCGGGGAGCGATGCACTATTGCCCCCGTCGCCTTGCGGATTTCGGATGCGGTGCCGGTTGGCCGCCACATCCCCGCAGGACTTGACGCACAGACCCCGGGCGTCAGGACCACACGACTTCTCCGTCCGCGCACATCCTCGCTGGGTTCTCCACGGCTGGCGTGCGCTCACCGTCGAGGCCATTCGAAGACGCTGTCGACGCCGTGTCGTATCGCGCCCGTCGCTGCTCACGGTCTCCCGCCCTGCAACCACATTGCGCGCCGACGCCGTCGCGGCCACCGCATCCCGGCCCGCGTCTCGTGACGATCGCGAAACGCCCCTTGTGGCGGGCGGGATGCGTCGGCTTGTACGGCAAAACCGAACTTCTGTAAATTCGAATATTTTTGCCTGGAGCTATCGACCCAGCGCTGGCGTGTTTTGCCTGTCGGGCGACACAACGGATGGTAGGTGGCATCGGCCGAGCCGCGGCGAACACGGGGGCGTGAACGACCGTCCTGCCGCGTCCTCCCCAGAATCAAGCGGTTCTCAAGGAAAACAGGAGCCTGTCCGAAGACTTCAGCGAAGCCGGAACCGGCATCCCGGCCTACAGACGAGACCGTCTGCCGTTCGCCCGGCATCGCGAAAGCGTCACGGTACCGCCGCACGGCCTATTTCGATCACGCAGAGCGAGAAGCGCATATGGCTGTCACAGCGAATTTTTCCGCCGGAATTCTCACCGTTTTTGGCAACGCCCACAACAACACGGTCACACTGGGCCGAAGCGCGGCCGGGACGATCATCGTCAACCATGGCGCGGTCGCGGTCAAAGGCGGCCCCGCCACGGTCGCCAATACCAAATTGATCCAGGCCTTCGGCCTCGACGGCAATGACGTCATCACCATCGACGAAAGCAACGGCGCGATGCCCGCCGCCAACCTGTTCGGCGGTGCCGGCAACGATACGCTGACCGGCGGATCCGGCGGCGACATGCTGTTCGGCCAGTCCGGCAACGACACGCTGTTCGGCAAGGGCGGCAACGACCTGCTGTTTGGCGGCTCCGGCAACGACGTTCTGGTCGGCGGCGATGGTAACGACCAGATGTTCGGCGAAGCCGGCAACGACCGCATGATCTGGAACCCCGGTGACGACAGCGACCTGATGGAAGGCGGCGAAGGCATCGACACCGCGGAGGTGAATGGCGGCAACGGCAGCGAGACCTTTGCCATCACGGCCAACGGCACGCGCGTGCGCTTCGACCGGGTCGACCCGGCGCCATTCTCGCTGGACATCGGCACCACCGAGAACCTCGTCGTTCATGCCGGAGGCGGCGACGACGTCATCACCGCAACGGGCAATCTCGCCGCGCTCATCAGTCTGACCCTCGACGGCGGCGCCGGCAACGACACCATCCTCGGCGGCAACGGCGCGGACCTTCTGCTCGGCGGCGACGGCAACGACTTCGTCGACGGCAATCAGGGCAACGACACCGCATTGCTCGGCGCCGGCAACGATACCTTCCAGTGGGACCCTGGCGACGGCAGCGACAGGGTCGACGGACAGGCCGGAATCGACACATTGCTGTTCAACGGCTCGAACATCAGCGAGGACATCACCCTCTCCGCGGCCAATGGCGGCCATGCGCTGCTCACCCGCAATGTCGCCAACATCACGATGGACCTCGATGGCATTGAAACTGTCACGATCAATGCCCAGGGCGGCAGCGACAACATCGTCGTCAACAACCTGGCTGGCACCGACGTCAGGCAGGTCAATATCGATCTCGGGTCGAACGGCGCCGGCGACGGCGCTTCCGACACTGTGACGCTGCTCGGCACCAACGGCAGCAATGCGATCGAGATATCCGGCACGGGCACGTCGGTGGCGGTCACGGGACTGCCGGCTTCCGTGGCCATCACCAATGCAGAAGGCGCCAACGATGCGCTTCTCGTCGAGAGCCTCGGCGGCAACGACACGATCGCGGCGGCCGCGCTTGCCGCAGGGATCGTGCACCTGACCATCGATGGCGGCGCCGGCAATGACACGATCACCGGCAGCGCCGGCAACGACACGTTGATCGGCGGCGACGGCAATGATGTCGTCGTTGGCGGCCGCGGCAACGACGTCGCGCTGCTCGGCGCCGGCACTGACGTCTTTCAATGGAATCCCGGCGACGGCAGCGACACCGTCGAGGGCGGCGATGGCGTCGACACGCTGCGATTCTTCGGCGCGAACATTGCGGAAAACATGTCCGTCGTGGCGAACGGCGATCGCGCCCTGCTGACGCGCGACGTCGCCAACATCACGATGGACCTGCACGGGGTCGAGCATGTCGATCTCCATGCGCTGGGCGGCTCCGACCATATCACCGTGGGCGATCTGAGCGGGACCGAATTGACGCAGGTGAACATCGACCTCGGCGGCTCGACCGGAACGCCCGACGGCGCCGTCGATACGGTCTCAGTCGATGCCACCCAGGGCGCCGATACGTTCGGCGTCAGCGGCAATGCCGGCGGCGTGACGGTGTTCGGCCTGCATGCGGCCACCCACCTGACTTCCATGGACGGGACCGATCAGCTGACGCTCAACGGCCTTTCCGGCGACGACGTCATCGACGCCAGCGGCCTTGCTGCCGGCGTGCTGCAACTGACGGTCAACGGCGGCATCGGCAACGACACCATCCGCGGCAGCCAGGGCGACGACCTCATCAACGGCGGCGACGGCAACGACGTCGCGCTGATGGGGGCGGGCAACGACACGTTCGTCTGGAATCCCGGTGACGACAACGACACGGTCGAGGGCCAGGCCGGCAGCGACACGCTGCTGTTCAACGGCGCCAACATCGCCGAAAACATCAGCATCTTTGCCAACGGCTCTCGCGCTGAGCTGACGCGCGACGTCGCGAACATCACGATGGACACGCACGGCGTCGAGACGATCGCGTTCAATGCCCGCGGCGGCGCCGACAAGATCACCGTCGGCGACATGACCGGCACCGACGTCACGCAGGTGAAGATCGACCTCGGCGCAAACCCCGGCAACCCCGGCGGCGACGGCGCGGTCGACAACATCGTGATCAACGGCACCGGCGGCGACGACGTCATCACGCTGTCGCTCAACAGCAACGGCGCGCTGGTGATCGACGGCCTCGCCAGCCGGGTCGTGATCGAGAATTTCGACTTCAACGACACCATCACCATCAACGGCCTCGGCGGCGACGACGTGATCGAGGCCTCGGGCGTCGGCCCGGGCGGGCCTCATCTCGTCTTCGACGGCGGTGCCGGCGACGACGTGTTGATCGGCAGCGCCGGGAACGACACGCTGCTCGGCGGACTTGGCGATGACGTGCTGATCGGCGGTGGCGGCCTCGACGTGCTGGATGGTGGGCCCGGAGACAACGTCGTGATCCAGTCGTTGCTCGCGCATGCAAGCTTCCATTCGGGCACGCTGGTCTGAGCCGGCGAGGCGCGCTTCGCCCGGCGCCGGCCCGCTGACCTGCGGGTAACGCAATCGAATACAGCCCGGACGGCGCAGCGCGCTGTCCGGGCCATGACGCTTTGACGGCCATACTGGTCCTGATACTCTGTCCGCGTCGTGGTTCGGCGGGGCCATGCCATCCATCGTTGAACCCGAGCTGCCGAAGGAATGCGGATGAGAAGCGTGACGCTCCTGGCTCTCGGCCTCATGTTTGCCCTCGCATGGTCGCATGACAGCGCGAGAAGCCAGACTTCGAACGCCCCGCCGGTTTCGCTTGCTCCGCCCGATGCATCGCCGCCGCGCCCGGGTGCCACCAAGCCCGCACGGGTGACGACAAACAGAGCTCCGCCAGCGACGTCCCGCAGAGAGACCTCGGTGCCCACGATAGGCGGGTCTCAGGCGATACCGAATCCCGCCGCCGACTATGACGGCTTCAGCGTCGGCAGCGTCGATGACAATGACGCCCCGCACCAGGCGGCGCCGCCAATGAGGTCACGCGCCGCAAAGGACGCCAGGTCCGATCCGGATGCAGATGTCCTCGAGCGGGAAGATGGGGCGTTGAAGCGAAAGCTGATGATCTGCCAGAACTGCAAATAGGACGTTTGTTGGCCGGCCAGCCCAACTGCGGCTCTGGCAGCTCGCAAGCTCGTGGCCCGGATCGCGCGCAGCGACGTCCGGGCAGCGGGTCCGGCCGATCAATGGCACCCGCTCCCCAAGTTTCAGATTTTCGCGTCAGCGGTCCTTGAGGGCGGATAGCAACTCTTTTCCCAGCGGTCCGGCCGAAGCGGGGTTCTGCCCCGTGATGAGCCGGCCGTCGACGACGACGTGAGGCTGCCAATTGGCTGCCGACGAATACTCGGCGCCCTCTGCCCTCAACGCGTCCTCGAGCTCGTAAGGCACGTCGTCGCGGGCGTAATCGTATTCTTCCTTCTTCGAGAAGGACGTGAGCTTCTTGCCGCGCACGAACGGCGTGCCGTCACCGAGGTTGACGCCCAGCAGCGCGCACGGCCCGTGACACACAGCGGCGACGAGCTTGCCGGTGGTCCAGGCGCGCACGACGGCACTCTGGACCGTTGCATTGCGCTGGATGTCCACCATGGGCCCGAGACCGCCGGGCACCAGGATGGCGTCGTAGTCAGCAGCGTCCACCTCGGACAATCTGCGACTGTGATTCAGGCGACGAAAGGCCTTGCTCGCGAGAAAATCCTTCTGGGTGGGATCCTTCTCGTCATACGCATCGTACGGCGTCCATCCCCCAGCCGGCGATGCAAACTCGACCGCGACTCCGGCCTTGTCGAGCACGTCGAAAGGATGGGCGACCTCGGCGAAAAAGAAGCCGGTCTTGCGACTGTGCGGACCAATCACCGCTGCGTTGGTGACGATGAAGAGGACATGTTGGGTCACGGTTTCTTCCTTTCGATGAGGCCATGTGGCATCGCGACGGCGCGGCGCGGGAGAACGCATCAGTTCGGACAGGGCTGGCCGGCGGCGCCCCACATCGCCATGTCCTTGACGTGATCCTCGAAGCTGCCCGGCGGCGTCGAGCGGCCTGCGCCGGGGGCCCACCCCCTCGGGATGAAGCCGTTCAACGAGGCATCGTGACGCAAATGCTCGACGAGACCGGCGGCGTCGCGACCGCCGTTACGCTTGGGATCCTTCAGCTGCGCGCAGATCTCGGTGCCGCTCTTGCCGAACCAGATGAAAGCCACCGGCGCGAGCTGCCAGTCGATGCCGGCGCGCGGCGGCGCCGGCGCAGGCTCGTTCGCCTGGGTGGAGGTCATGTGACAGGTCGAGCACGGGATCGCCTCTGCGCCGATGCGGCTCTCGCCGCCATGGATGTTCATGCCGTGCACGCGGGGCTTGGTTTCGCCTGCCGGCGTCCAGATCGGAATGGCCTTGGCATCGACGTGGCAATTGGCACACCGCGGATGCGTCACCACGGCTTCGATCCGCTTCCAGGCCTCCAGCCCCTCGGCGCGGCTGACGCTTCCCGCGGGCAGCAGGTCCTTGGCGGCCTCGTCCTTGGCTGCGACGATCCCCGTGAGGACCGCAATCGACGAAGCGGCGAGGACGATCGCAATCAGAGATCTCGTCATCATGCGTCCTCACACGAAATCGATGAACTTGTTGAATGGCATCTCGCGAATGCGCTTTCCGGTCGCGGCGAAGATCGCGTTGGCAAGCGCGGGCGCTGCCGGCGGAACGGGCGGCTCTCCGACGCCCCTCACCTTGGGATCGTTCTCGAGCCCGCGAACTTCGATCACCGGACATTGGTAGATGCGCATGGCCTCGTGGTGGTTGTAGTTGGTCTGCTGAACCGCGCCCTTCGCGTAAGTGAGTTCGCAGTTGATGGCGTGGCCGAGGCCCCAGACGATCCCGCCCTGCACCTGGTTCTCGAAATTGACGGGGTCGATCACCTTGCCGACGTCGACCGCGGCCCAGACCCTGTCGATCCTGATGCCCCGGTCGGTCTTTGTGACCTCGACGACTTCGGCAACCGGCGTGCCGAAGGACTCGACGAAGGCAACGCCCCGGCCTCGGCCGTTGCCGAGCGGTCCCTTCCAGTCCGACATCTCCGCGACTGTCTCCAGCAGCTTGCGGTAGTGTGGCACGGCGCACATCTCGATCCGCGCCTTCATCGGATCGAGTCCCGCCGCATGGATCAATTCGTCGATGAAGCTCTCGGTGAAGAAGCCACCCGTCGAGGCGCCGACCGACCGCCATGTGGTGCTCGGCGACAATCCTTGCGCCTCGTAGGTCGTAGCCCGGAAATTGGGGATATCGTAGTAGACGTTCCAGAGGCCGGCCGCCAATTGCGGGTCGGGATCCTTCGAGGGGGCGCCCGAACGTTCGAGCAGCCCCTTGAACGGCGCCGTCGAAGCAAGCTGCAGATCGGCCGCGACGATCTTGCCCTTGTCGATGCTGCCGCTGTACCGGGCGAGCGCGATCTGCCGCGGAATGTCCTGGAGAAAATCCTCCTCGCGCGAGAACACCAGCTTGATCGGCGTGCCCTTCATCTGGTTGGCGATCTCGGCGAGAACACGGACGTTCTCGTATTCGAGACGGTGGCCGAAACTTCCGCCGGTCCACTGATTGTGGAAGGTGACCTGTTCCGGCTTGAGGCCGATCGCGGTCGCCGCGACGTATTGAACGAATTGGGGACTCTGGTGGCCGACCCAGATTTCCATGCCCTTGTCGGTGACGAGGCCGATACCGTTGAGCGGCTCGAGCGGCTGATGGGCGACGTAGGGCGCGCGATACTCCGCCTCGATGCGCGTGCCCGTCTTCAACCCGGCTTCGACATCGCCGATCTTGCGCCATTCCTTGCCCAGGAACTCCGGCTTGAACGAGGATTGCAGCACCTTCCAATGGTCGGCCTGGTCGGCGGGGTACACTGACGGCGCCCACTCGCATCTGATCGCATCGGCGGCCCTCATCGCGTACCAGCTGTTGGTGGCGATCACGGCAACGCCATTGTTGATTTCGAGGATCTTCTTCACCCCCGGCATCGATTGCGCCTTGCCCGCGTCGTAGGATTTCATCGGCTGCCCCTTGTTGGGGTTCAGCTTGACGGAGGCGTACAGCATACCCTCCATCTTCATGTCGATGCCGAACTTCAACTCGCCCAGAACCTTGGCGCGCACATCAAGGCGCATCATCGGCTTGCCGATCAAGCGCCAGGTGGCGGGATCGCGCGTCTGCGCGTCGAGCACCGGGGGAATCTTCGCGGCGTCCGCCGCGAGCTCGACATAGGGAATCTTCTCGCCGTTGGGCAGGATCACGTGCCCGGATCGGGTGCGGAGGTCGGCCACCGCGACGCCCGAACGTTTGGCGGCGGCGGCCTTCAACGTCTCACGCGCGACGGCCCCGGCCTTGCGCAACTTCTCATAGGTGTCGGGGATCGTGCTCGAGCCACCCGTCATCTGCAGGCCGGACTTTCGGAGACTTTCGAGCGCCGCGGCGCGGCCCGCTTCGGCCGCGGGGCTCTGATCCGAGGCGAGGAACGGCGCCAGCTCTTCCTTGAAGCCGGTGTTGAAATAGGCGGGACTGGGGCCTGCGAAGCGAACTTCGAACTGGCCGGGATCGAGGTCCATCTCCTCGGCGATCATGATCGGCTGCACCGAGCCGACGCCCTGACCGATGTCGGCGTGCTGGGCGATCAGCGTGATCTTGTCCGGGCTGATCTCGACCCAGGGATTGAAGGTCACGGAATTCGGCCCGAGGCCGGCCGTCAGAGGATTGTCGCCGGCGGTCGGCGCGGCCGCCGCAGCACCGCTGTAGGCGCCGAAGGCGATTCCGCCGGCCATCGCGGCGGAGCCGAAGACAAAGGCGCGGCGCGAGAGGTCCTGGATATGGCCCATGTCACTTCTCCGCCATTTTCTTGGCTGCCGCCGCATGGATCGCCGCGCGGATGCGCGGATAGGTGCCGCAGCGACAGAGATTTCCCGACATCACCTGATTGATCTGCTCGTCCGTCGGTTTGGATATCTTTGTGAGCAGCGAGATGGCCTGCATGATCTGGCCGGTCTGGCAGTAGCCACATTGCGGGACCTGATGCTCGATCCAGGCCTGGACCACCGGGTGCTGCTCCTTCTTGTCGATGCCTTCCAGCGTGACGATCGACTTGCCGGCGACCTCGCCGATATGCGCCTGACAGGACCGCACCGCCTTGCCGTCGATGTGGACGGTGCAGGCGCCGCATTGCGCGACCCCGCAGCCGTATTTGGCACTGGTGATGCCGAGCTCGTCGCGCAGCACCCAGAGCAGAGGCATCTCGGGAACGACGTCGACGCTGCGATTGATCCCGTCCACCGTGAGCTCGATCATGTCGATATGTCTCCTGACGGATCTGGTCGGCACATCAGCACTGCCTGATCGAGGCCGAGCCGTATTCCCGATTCCTGCGGAATCATGCGCAATCCCTGCGGAATGCCGCATCGGAACGATCGCTCTGCAGCTCGGCCTCCCCGCAGCACAATTCGCGATACTGCCCCGGCGTGAGACTTGCGGCCTTGCGGAACACGCGGGTGAAATTGGCCTGCGAGCCGAAACCGAACGCCAGCGCGATCTCGACCAAGGACAAGCGGTCGCGCGCGAGTTCCTGCCGCGCCGCCTGGACACGGCGATCGGTCACGTAACGGTGCGGTGACAATCCGGTCGCTTCGCGAAACAGCCGGGAGAAATGATAGGGGCTGAGGCAAGCCTGGGCTGCGAGATCCTCGAGCCTGATATCGCTGGCAAGAGAAGTCTCGATATAGTCCAGCACGCGCTGCAGGCGCCTCGGATCGAGCGACGGCGCTTTATCGGGCGCGCGCCAGCGGTCGATCGTGTAATTCCCCAGAAGATGCGCGGCGAGCGCGACCTGGATTCCCTCCACGAACAGCGCGTCGGTCGGCTGGCGCGGACGATGCAGCAGGTCGCGAAGCGGCGAGCAGATGTGGAAGAGCACCTGGTCCGACAGACCATGGGCGTAGGCGATCTCCACCTTTGCCGGATCGATGTCGAAGTCCGCAAGCGCGCTCTGGTTCAGCAGCGCAGGCGGAAGATAGAGATGAAGGCATTCCATCCGGTCCGACAACTCGAGATGGCTCTCTTGCGTCCCCACGGGGACGAGGTAGCTCATGCCCGGCCGGGCGAAGCTCTTCTGCACTTCGCCGTTGCCGATCCGGCACACCATGCCGCCGCCCGACAGCACCACGACGATTTCCGTACAGATCGGAACGGGCGTCGCCTGCCGCCCGGCCTCGAATTTGCGATGCTCGATGCTCAGCCCCGGCCAGTCGCTGGTCGCAGCGAGCTTCTCGCTGTTCTTGTACTTCTGATCTCCATGCGTCACGAGCGCCATCACGACCTCCGCTTCGTTGCGGCGAATCCCGGCCCCGTATCGCGAACGCGCGATCATTCCATCCGGTGGTGAGTTGCAGCCCCGGCCGCTGCCACGCCGATGCGAACTTTCTCACAAGCGGCGATTGTGAAGTCCAGACCCGGCGCGGTTAAAAGAGGTAAAAGGCAGACAACGCAAAGGCTTGGACAACGCGCTCGATTGCGTTGAAGAGCCGATCCCGCCGCGGATGAGCAAGATGCGTCCGTCATCGCGCATGAATCGGAAATACCGCAGTGTGCGCCTGCGCTAGTGAAAGGCTCGTCAACGGCAATGTCGCCGTATCGAAGATCGGAGCCTGTTATGAAGACGCTCATCACTATGCTTGCCGCAATGTCGATCGCGACGGCCGCCCCCGCGGTCGCAGCCGAGAAGACCGTCTCCATTGTCCTTGTCCACGGCGCCTTCGTCGACGGATCGGGCTGGAAGGACACCTACGACATTCTGTCGAAGGCCGGCTATGAGGTGCTCGTCGTCCAGCAGCCGACGATCTCGCTGCGTGACGACGTCGCGGAGACCGAGCGTGTGATCGCCAAGGCGCGGCATCCGGTGATTCTCGTCGGGCACTCCTATGGTGGAATGGTCATCACCGAAGCCGGCGACAACCCGAAGGTTCGCAGCCTCGTCTATCTCGCCGCATATGCGCCCGAGGCCGGGGAGTCGGTCAGCACGCTGTCGGAAATACCCGTGCCGGCCGGCGAGCACGCGGGTCCGCTGGTCAAGGAGGGCAATTATCTCTTCGTCGACCACGATAAATTCCCGACCGCGTTCGCCGCCGGCGTCGATGCCGCAACGGCCCGCTTCATGGCTTCGGCGCAATTGCCGTTTGGATTGCAGGCGGTGCAGACCAAGGTCGAGCGCGTGGCCTGGAAGACGAAGCCGACCCATTACATGGTGACGATGGAGGATCACATTATCCCTCCGAGCTTACTGCGCTCCATGGCCAAGCGATCTGGCGCGAAGGTGACGGAAATCAAGAGCAGCCACGCGGTGATGCTGGCGCATCCGCGCGAGGTCGCTGCCTTCATCAGAAGCGCAGACACCTCCGCAACCGACTGAGATCGGTCCCACGGCCGTCACACGCAAGGATTCGCAACATGGCCCTCAAGACTATTCTGCCGGGCAAGCTTGGCTTCGGCGCCGCGCCGCTCGGCAACATGTTCCGCGACATCCCGGAGCAGGAAGCGCTCGCGACCGTGAATGCGGCCTGGGACGACGGCATCCGCTACTTCGACACCGCGCCGTTCTACGGCGCGGGCCTCGCCGAGATCCGCTTGGGCGCGGCACTCGCCGGCCGGCCGCGCAACGACTACGTGGTCAGCACCAAGGTCGGCCGCCTGATCCTGGACGAGATCGAGGATGTCGGCGCACGCGACCTCGGCGAGAAGGGCGGCGTCTTCAAATACGGCCGTCCGAACAGGATCGTGAACGATTACTCCGCCGATGCCACGCTGCGTTCGATCGAGGACAGCCTGAAGCGGCTCGGCACCTCCCACATCGACATCGCCTTCGTGCATGACGTCGCGCAGGATTTTTACGGCGACGAGTGGCTGTCGGTGTTCGAAAGCGCGCGCAAGGGCGCGTTCAGGGCGCTCGACCGGCTGCGCGACGAGGGCGTGATCAAGGCATGGGGACTCGGGGTCAACCGTGTCGAACCGATCGAGCTGCTGCTCGCGCTCGAAGAGCCGCGCCCCGACGGCTTCCTGCTCGCGGGCCGCTACACGCTGCTCGACCACGCAAGGGCGCTTCAGCGAGTGATGCCGATGGTGGCCGAGCACGAGCTCGCGATCGTCGTCGGCGGCCCCTACAGTTCGGGCGCGCTGGTCGGCGGCCCGAACTTCGAATATGCCCCGGCGCCTGCGGAGATCCTCAGCAAGGTGGCACGGATCAAGGCCATCGCGGACGGCTACGGCATCAGCATGAAGGCGGCAGGCCTGCAGTTCGCGCTCGCCAGCCCCGTGGTCGCGGCCGTCATTCCCGGTGCGAGCCGCCCGGGCCGCATCGCCGAGGATCGCGCAGCGCTCGAGGAAGCCATTCCCGCCGATTTCTGGCGTGAGCTCCGTTCGGAGGGGCTCGTCAACGCCGCAGCACCGCTTCCCGCCGCCTGAGGTGTCGCGAGCGCAGCAGATTGATCCCGGTCGGGCACCGCTCCCGCCGGCAGGACAACGCACGCAAGATCCACCGAACCAACAAGGAGAGCGACATGACAGATGAAGCCGACAACGCCACCGATATGGGCCGCCGCACCCTGCTCCAGACCGCCGGCGCGGCGGTCGTCACGGGCCTCGTCGTCGGCACGGCAGAAGACGCGCAGGCCGCGACGCAGGGCGCCAACGGCATGTCGCCGGCCGACCGCAACGAGGCGCCGCTCGGCGCACGGCTCCAGGGCGTCCAGCATTTCGGGCTGACAGTCCAGAACATGGAGCGGGCCTATCAGTTCTATACGGAAGTGCTCGGCGGCGCCGAGGTGTTCCGTCACGGCGACTTCCAGGGCGACGAGGTGCAAAACACGCTGCTGGCCGACCAGGAAATCGAGGCGAATGCACGCGGGGTCAATCCGCGGACGATCGGCGTTCCCGACCTCAGAAGCGGAGCGCAGAGGCTCGATGTCCGCTTCATCCAGTTCGACAACATGGTGCTCGAACTGCTGCAATATCGTGAATCCGATCAGCCGATGGGCAGTGCAAAGAGCTTTGCCGAGCCGGTGGAGCACATGAGCCCGGCCTTTCCGCGCATGATGCACATCTGCTTCTACGTTCGCGACGACGTCGACTTCAACAAGTTCATTGCCGACCTCGAAGCCGAATCCGCACGCCGCGGCATGACGCAGGTGAGAGCGAACCGCATCATCCGCGTCATGACGGAGGCGGAGCGCAAGGCCGCGCCCCGCAACGCCAACACCAACCGGGTGACCGCGGAACCTTCCAACGGCTGGGAGCTGATCTATTGCAAGGGGCCGGAAGGCGAGCAGCTCGAATTCGTCAAGGCGCTCGGCCCCGTCAAGCAGCGCTTCAGCGAGGCCCTCGCAAAGCGACAGCAGACAATCGTGCGCTGATCCCTCAAATGCCGGGCGGCCGGCGGGCGCCGGTTGCCCGGCGAAGCGCTCACGATCTCGATGTGAAGGACTTCGTCATGAAAACTCTGCTCCGCAACTCGCTTGGCGTCCTGCTGTTCGCCGCCTCGACGGCCATGACGGCGGCAGCGGTCGTCGCCCAGGAAGCCCCGCGCGTGCGCTATCAGGAGATTCCCGAAGGCGCCTATTCGGTGGTGGCCCAGGTGCGCGCCAAGGCCGGGAAGGAAGACGCATTGCGTGCGGCCACGCTTCCCCTGATCGACCTCGTTCGCGGCGATCCCAAGAACCTGGTCTATTTTCTCCAGGAAGACCGCGCCAAGCCCGGTCATTTCATCTTCTACGAGGTCTTCGCCAGCCAGGCTGATTTCGACGCGCATAACGCCATGCCTTATGTGAAGGACTGGTTCGCCAAGCTTCCGGAACTTGCCGATGGCGGTGTCGAAGTGATGCGCATGACGGTTCTTGGCGTGCCCAAGAAATAGCCAGCCCCACGAGCGATCTTGTCGCAGCCATTCTGCCGGCAAGTGCGGGCAGCAATCGTGCGAATTCAGAACCGCTCACTTCAACAGGTTTACAGCGCATGATAATTTGCGGACGATCTGTTCGATCGATTGGCAATGAGCAATGCAGGCTGGCACCGAGACACGGCAACGGGGCACACGCCGACAGGAACTCACATACTGCTTCGGGCCATTTCGATTGGTTCCCCGCCGCCAACTGCTCCTTTTCGACGGGCGCCCCGTCAAATTGGGCGGGCGCGCATTCGAGCTCCTGCAGCTGCTGGTGCAGCGCCGCGGCGAACTGGTCAGCAAGACTGAGCTGATGGCGGCGGCCTGGCCGGGCACCTTCCTTCACGACAGCAATCTCAAGGTCAACATGTGGAGCTTGCGGCGTTCGCTGGGCGATACCCAGATCGAGCCCGTCTACATCGCGACCGTGGCGCGCCGCGGCTACAAGTTCATCGCAGAGGTGCAGACCAGCATCGGCGAGATCGAGGACGATCTCCCGCACGCCGGACCGGCTCCCTTGTCCAGGCCGCCCTCGTTGCGCGGCATCGTCGGCCGTCAAGCGGAAATCGTCGAAATCGCCGATCTGTTGGCCGACAACAGGCACGTGACCCTGGCCGGCACAGGAGGAATCGGCAAGACGACGGTTGCCGTTGCGGTCGCCCGGGCGTTTGCGCCACGGTGCCGCGACGGCGTCTGCTTCGTCGATCTCGCCACGATTTCCGATCCGACGTTGTTCGGCGCGGCGCTGGTGACGGCACTGGGCATCAGAGGCAATACGGACAATGGTCTTGCGGTGGCCCTCGATTATCTGAGGCCGCGGCAGATGCTGCTCATTCTCGACAATTGCGAGCATGTGCTGCCCGCCGCCACGATCTTCGCCGGCAGGTTCCTGAGTGACACATCGCCGTCCAGGCTGCTGGCGACGAGCCGGGAACCGCTCGGCACCGCCACCGAGCATGTCGTGCGGCTTGGCTCGCTGCCCTCACCCAAGCCCGGCCTCGCCCTCACCGTCGATCAGGCCGTCAGGTTTCCGGCAGTGCAGCTGTTCGTACGCCGCGCCGCCGAATGGTCGGACTACCGGTTCGTCGACGATGATTGCGAGGCCGTCGCCGCGATCTGCCACGCGCTCGGCGGCCTTCCGCTGGCCATTGAACTGGCGGCAGCCCAGATCGGCAGATTCAATCCTCGCGAACTGGTCGCGATGCTCGATCAGGAGCTGGGCTTTCGCGCCCCGAGCGCCGAGGGCACGCCGCCGCGCCATGAGACCCTGATGGCGACGATCGACTGGAGCTTCCGGCTCCTGTCGCAGAAGGAGGCCAGGCTGTTCGGCCTGCTGTCGGTGTTCAGCGACGCCTTTGCCGCCGAGGATGCGGTCTTCGTCGCGGAAGCGGCAGGGCTCACGCCGATCGACGTCGTCACCGGCCTCGGCAGTCTCGTCGCCAAATCGCTCCTGAGCGCGCAGGCCCGCGGAGCGCACCTTCGCTACCGGCTGCTCGACAGTACACGCCGCTATGCGGCCGAGCGCCGCCAGGCCGATCCGGCCTGCAGCCAGGCGCTGCGCCGCCATGCGGAGCGTGTGCTTGCGCTGTTCGAACAGTCCGAGGAGGAGTGGAACTGGCGCGAGCCGGCCGACTGGACACAGCGCTACCTTGGACGCATCGCGGATTTACGCGCAGCTCTTTCATGGGCCGTCGGCGAGGCAGGCGATCCCGTCCTCGGAATCAGGCTGACGGTTGCAGCGATCACCTTGTGGTCGGAAACCTTCATCCTGTCGGAAGCGCAAGCGCGGTTGGAGGACGCGCTCGCCTTGGCCAAGACCGTCGCGTGCGACGATCTGTCGAAGGCAAAGCTTGCCTGTGCCCTTGGATGGAGCCTGTTCTACGCCCGCAAGATGTCGAATGAGAACGAGATTGCTTGGCTCGATGCGATCGGCTTTGCAAGGCGCGCCGGCAACGTCGAGTACCGGCAGCGCACGCTGGTGGGCTTTGCCTTTTACCTGCTGCAGATCGGTCAGGTCCCGCGCGCCATAACCCATCTCGAGGAGGCCACCGCGCTGGCTGACCGGGACCCCGACCTGACGGCAACGTCCGAAGCCGATCGTGCGCTGGCCTGGGCCCACGCCTTCGCAGGTGAGTTGAGCAAGAGCCGCCCGGTGCTGGATCGTCTCGCGGCAACCTATTCGCTGGCGGCAGGCCGTTCGCGCAAGGATGCGAATGAGGTCTACCGGTTCATCACCGTCCGCTTCAACCTGCCCTTCGTGGCGTGGATGCAAGGGCAGCCCGACTACGCGGCGAGGCTGGCCCGCGACGCCGTCGATGCCGCGGACCGCAGCGGCCATTGGGTGTCGCAATCGAACGCACTCGGGCTTGCCGCACTTCCCGTCGCGCTCGAAACCGGAAATCTTGACGCGCTCGAGAACTTCACCGAACGGCTGCGACGCAACCTGGAACGTGAACGCATCTCGCGCTGGGTTCCGGTCGAGCGCTACTTCTCCGCCTGCCTTCGCGACCTGCGCGGCGATCCGCGCGCGGTGGAGGATATTCGCGCCGCGATCGACGAACTGATCGAATGCCGCTTCCTGATGCGGATCGGCAGCTATCTCGCGGTCCTGGCCCGCGCCTATCTGCGGCAGGGGCGGATCGCGGAGGCGCGCGAAGCCATCGCGCGGGCGATCGACCATCAGGAACGCCAGGGCGAGCGCTGGTGCCGCCCGGAACTACAGCGGATCGACGCAGCGGTCCTTCTTCACGCCGGCGAGCCGCTGCGGGCCGAAAAGCGGTTGCAGCAGGCGCTCGCCGAAGCCCGCACCATCGGCGCGATGACCTTCGCCTTGCGCATCTCCACCGACCTCGCCGCACACTGGATGGCGACCGACCGCAGGCCCAGGGCCGTTCGGCTGCTCGCTCCGATTTACGACGAGTTCGCCGAGGGCTTCGAGACGCCGGATCTGGTTGCCGCATCGCGCCTGTTGCAGCGCATGCGGCCGGCGCAGGGCGACTGCGGCCATTTCCGCTCGGCGGCGCCGGTGCACGCTCGCGGTGCATAGCAGGCCTACCGCCGCGCTCATCGCGCGCGCTTTACGCTTCCCGGGATTCCTGATCCTCTCTCCCCCAACCGGCCGGATCAACCGGCCAAGCCTCAGAGGGGAGAGAGACGCCATGAAGCTCGGCACCGCCATTGCGGAAATCATGCGACGCGAGGGGATCGAGATCCTTTGCGGCTATCCCGTCAACCATCTGATCGAGCACGCGGCCAAGGCCGAGATCCGCCCGGTGATGGTGCGGCAGGAGCGCGTCGGCATCCACATGGCGGATGCGATCTCTCGGGTGACGTCGGGACGCTCGATCGGCGCGTTCTGCATGCAGCATGGGCCCGGCGCGGAGAACGCGATGGGCGGCGTCGCGCAATGCTTCGGCGAATCCGTTCCCGTCCTGGTGCTGCCGATGGGCTACCAGCGCCGGCTGGCGCATATCGAGCCGAACTTCAATTCCAGCGAGGCGATGAAGCCGTTCGCGAAATCCTCCGAGCCGATCATCCTCGCGGCTGAAGTCGCCAACATCTTCCGCCGCGCCTTCACAAAACTGAAGAACGGCCGCGGCGGGCCTGTGATCGTCGAAATTCCCTCCGACATGTGGAACGAGGAGGTGCCGGAGCCGCTGAACTACACGCCGGTGCTGCGCACGCGTTATGGCGCCGACCCTGTTCACGTGAAGGAAGCAGCCAGCCTGCTCGTCAACTCCAAGCGTGCGGTGATCTATGCCGGCCAGGGCGTGCATTACGCGCAGGCCTGGCCGCAGTTGAAGCGGCTCGCGGAGCGGCTGGCGATTCCCGTCACCACCAGCCTCGGCGGAAAATCCGCGTTCCCGGAAACCCATCCGCTCTCGCTCGGCTCCGGCGGCCTTGCGGTGCCGCGCGCGGTGCCGAAATTCCTTACTGATGCCGACGTCATCTTCGGCATCGGCTGCTCGTTCACGGAAACGAACTTCGGCATCGCGATGCCGAAGGGCAAGACCATCATCCATTCCACGCTCGATCCCAATCATCTCAACAAGGACGTAGAAGCCAAGATCGGCCTCGTCGGCGATGCCGGCCTGGTGCTCGATGCGCTGCTGGAGGAGATCGGCAAGACCGTCACTGCGGATCGCGATGCCTCGGCGGTCGCTGCCGAGATCGCCGCCTCGCACAAGGAATGGCTGGCGAAATGGATGCCGAAGCTCACCAGCAACGACGCGCCGCTCAGCCCCTATCGCGTGCTGTGGGACCTGCAGCACACCGTCGACATCGACAACACCATCATCACGCATGATGCCGGCAGTCCGCGCGACCAGCTTTCGCCGTTCTGGAGGTCGACACAACCCCTCACCTATCTCGGCTGGGGCAAGACCACGCAACTCGGCTACGGCCTTGGGCTCGCGATGGGCGCCAAGCTCGCAAAGCCCGACAAGCTCTGCATCAATGTCTGGGGCGATGCGGCGATCGGCTTCACCGGCATGGATTTCGAGACCGCGGTGCGCGAGCGCATCCCGATCATGTCGATCCTGCTGAACAATTTCTCGATGGCGATCGAATTGAAGGTGATGCCGATCTCGACGGAGAAATATCGTTCCACCGATATTTCCGGCGACTACGCCGCCATGGCGCGCGCCTTCGGCGGCTATGGCGAACGGGTGGAGAGACCCGAAGACATCATCCCCGCGATCAGGCGCGGCATCCAGAAGACAAGGGAAGGCATCCCGGTGCTGCTGGAGTTCATCACCAGCAAGGAGACGGAAGTGTCGCGGCCGGGCACATGAGGCAAGTCGGGCGCTGGCTCCGGCCGCAGGGGATGTGATAATCCGGCCTGGTGCTGCGTCTGTCGTGGCATCGAGCCGGATTGCGAATGACCACCCCTCCGAAGACTATCGCCGATGAGCTCGCAGCCGAGAATGCGCGGCTGCGCAGCGAGCTCGCGATTGCGCGGGACCGCCAAAGCGCCAGCGCCGAGATCCTGCGTACCATCGCGGCCTCGCCCTCCGATGCCCGGCCGGTATTCGAGGCAATTGCGTCAAGTTCCAGGCGCCTGCTCGGCGGCTTCTCCGCCACCGTGCTCCGGTTCATCGGCGATGAGCTGCATCTCGTCGCCTACACGCCGACCAGCCCCGAGGCTGACGAAGGGCTCAAGGCCTCGTTCCCGCGCAAGATCTCGGAGTTTCCGACCTTTGCCCTGGTGCGCGGCGGCGAGACGATCCAGTTTCCCGACAGCGAGGCCGCTGACGTCCCGCAGCTGAACCGCGAGCTGGCGCGGCTGCGCGGCTTCCGCAGCGTGCTGTTCATGCCGCTGATGAACCGCGGCACGCCGGTCGGCATGATCAGCGTCACGCGCGCCGAGCCGGGCGCGTTCGCGGCCGATCTCGTCGAGCTGCTGCAGACCTTTGCCGACCAGGCCGTGATCGCGATCGAGAATGCACGCCTGTTCAACGAGACGAAAGAGACGCTGGAACGCCAGACCGCAACCGCCGACATCCTCAAGGTGATGGCGGCCTCGCCCTCCGACGTGCAGCCGGTGTTCGACGCCATCGCCGCCAACGCCAACCGGCTGATCGGCGGCTTCTCCACGGCGGTGCTGCGCTATGTCGACGGCGCGGCCCACCTTGCCGCCTTCACGCCGACCGATCCGGCCGGCGATCGGGTGCTGCAGGCCTCGTTCCCGGTCCCCTTCGCGCGCTTCCCGCCCTATCCGCTCGTGGCCAAGGGGGCCGCGGCGCAATTGCCCGACACCGAGCTGGAGCCGGCCGCGCGCGACATCGCGCGCGCCCGCGGCTATCGCAGCATGCTGTTCGCGCCCCTGATGAGCGAGGGCGAGGCGATCGGCCTCATCATCGCGACGCGCCGCGCGACCGGTGCGTTCGCCGACCATCACGTGCGGCTGCTGCAGACCTTCGCCGACCAGGCGGTGATCGCGATCAAGAATGTCAGCCTGTTCAACGCGACGCGGGAGGCGCTGGAGCGCCAGACCGCGACCGCCGACATCCTCAAGGTGATCGCCGCCTCGCCCGCCGACGTCACGCCGGTGTTCCAGGCCATTTCCGACAGCGCCAAGACGCTGATCGGCGGACATTCGTCCACCGTCACCCGCCTCAAGGACGGCATGCTGCACCTGGCCGCCTTCACCACCGACAACGAAGCCGGCAATGCCGATCTGCTCAGTTCGTTCCCCGCACCGCTGGCGTCGCCGGGGATTCACAGCCGGGTCGCTCTAAGCGGAGAATATGCCTTCCGCAGCGACATGCAGAACGAGCCTGATCTGACCGAGGCCATGAAGGAGCTGGCGCGCACCCGGGGCTATCGCAGCATCCTGGTGGTGCCGATGCTGCGCGACGGCATCGCGATCGGCACCATCGCGGTGACGCGACGAGAGGCCGGCCAATTCCCGGACAAGGCGATCAACCTGCTCAAGACCTTCGCCGACCAGGCCGTGATCGCGATCGAGAACACGCGCCTGTTCAACGAGGTGCAGGATCGCACGCGCGAGCTTGCGAAATCGCTCGACGATCTGCGCGCAGCGCAGGACCGGCTGGTCCAGACCGAAAAGCTCGCTTCCCTCGGCCAGCTCACCGCCGGCATCGCGCACGAGATCAAGAACCCGCTCAACTTCGTCAACAATTTTGCCTCGCTCTCGGCCGAATTGACCGACGAGCTGAACGAGGTGCTCGCACCCGCCGCCCTTGCTGACGATATCCGCAGCGAGGTCGACGAGCTCACGGGGCTCCTGAAGGACAATCTCGAAAAGGTCGTGCAGCACGGACGGCGCGCCGATTCCATCGTCAAGAACATGCTGCTGCATTCGCGCGAGGGCGGCGGCGAGCATCGGCTGAGCGACGTCAACGCGGTGGTCGAGGAAAGCCTCAACCTCGCCTATCACGGGGCGCGGGCCGAGACGCCGCAGTTCGACGTGACGCTCGAACGCGACTTCGATCCCGCGGCAGGCTCGGCCGATGTGTTTCCGCAGGAGATCACGCGGGTGCTGCTGAACCTGATCGGAAACGGCTTCTACGCCGTCACCAGGCGCAAGGCGGACAACGCGGCGGCCGGTTACGAGCCGGTCGTGACCGCCGCGACCCGCGACCGCGGCGATCACGTCGAAATCCGCATCCGCGACAACGGCACGGGCATCCCGGACGAGGTGAAGGAGAAGATGTTCAATCCGTTCTTCACCACCAAGCCGGCCGGCGAAGGCACCGGGCTCGGACTGTCGATGAGTCACGACATCGTGGTGAAGCAGCATGGCGGCACGATCGACGTCGCGACCACGCCTGGCGAGTTCACCGAATTCACCATTCTGCTTCCGCGGAGGAGCAGCTTCCCGGATGCTGCGGGCTAGCGCCCTACTCCGCCATCTCGACGGGCTGCTTCGCCGAGGGGCCGGCCAGCGGCCGCTCCTCCATCGCGATCAGGCACAGCGCGGCGGTGGTCATCAGCGCGGTGGCGGCGCCGAACACGTAGCGGAAGGCGTGCCGCATGTCCTCGGCGGGAATGGCGACGCTACCGGCGGCGTGGTGCTCGCCGGCGAGCGGAACGTCGATGCCGAGCGCGATGAGCAGGATCGCGGCGAAGGCGGCGACCGTGAACGAGGACATCAGCGAGCGGAAGAAGTTCATCGCGCCGGTGATGGTGCCGACTTGCGGGCGCGCGACCGAGTTCTGCAGCGAGACCACGCAGACCGGGAACGTGGTGCCGAGCCCGAGCGCGAACGCCGCCATCAGTGTGAGCAATCCCCACAGCGGCAAGGTGGTGAGCGTGAGGCCGAGGCCGCACAGCGCGGCCCAGGACGTGCCGATGATGGCGACGCGCTTGTAGTGTTTTGCCCGGGCCATGGTGCGGCCGGCGACGGCCGCGCCAACGGTCGAGACCGCGGCGAGCGGGATCAGCGCAAGCCCGGCCTCGCTTGCGCTCAAATGGTAGACCGACTCGTAATAGAGCGGCAGCTGCACGGTGAGGCCGGTGATCGCCCCGAGCCCGCAGCCGCCGGCGGTCAGCGCGAACGGCGCCACCGATCCCGTCAGCAAGGGCAGCGGCAGGAACGGCTCGTCGGCCCGCCGCGCGTGCCACACGAAGCTGACCGCGAGCGCGACGGCACCACCCACCATCGCCAGCACGGTCGGCGACAGCCAGGGATAGCGCGTGCCGCCCCAGGTCAGCACCAGCATGAAGACGACGGCGGAGGCCATCAGCAATACGCCGCCGAGCCAGTCGACCTTGCGCTTGCGGTGGAACACCGGGATCTTCTTCATCTTCGGCAGCAGCATCACGATGGCCGCAGCCGCGAGCGGCAGATTGATCCAGAAGATCATCGACCAGTGCAGATGCTCGGCGAACACGCCGCCGATGACGGGGCCGAGGATACCGCCGACCATCCAGACGCTGGAGAAATAGGCCTGGTACTGGCCGCGCTCGCGCGGAGAGACGACGTCGGAGATCACGGTCTGCACGACCGGCATGATGCCGCCGCCGCCGAGCCCCTGCAGGCCGCGCGCCAGGATCAGCATCGGCATGTTCGGCGCGATCGCGCACAGCACCGAGCCCGCGACGAACAGGCTGAGCGAGATGATGATCATGGCGCGGCGACCATAGATGTCGCTCAAGGTGCCGAACACCGGCGCGACCGCGGTCGAGGCGAGCAGATAGGCGGTGATGACCCAGGAGAGATTGGAGACGTCCTGGAACTGGCGCCCGATGGTCGGCAGCGCGGTCGCCACGATGGTCTGGTCGAGCGCCGCCAGGAACATCGTCAGCATCAGGCTGATGACGATGGTGCGGACCTCGTCCTGTGACAGCGGCGCCGGCGGCGTGATGGACGGGGCGTCATCGACGCTGATGACCTCGCTCGGCAGCCGGGACAGCTCCTCGGCAAGGTCGTCGGGCAAAGTCTGGATGTCGGCAGAACTGCTCCGCCGGTCGAACTTGTTCATCTCGCTCGGATGCCGTGTGGCGGCGCAACGCCGCGTAGGATTCGTTCTATGCAGTCCAATGTAGACAGCAAAGATCTTCCCAGGCAGGCACCGCGGCGCATGGGTGCATCCCGCCCCCGGGTCATCCCGAACCCGTGATCGTCGCCAGGACCTGACGGCGGCGGCTCAGTCCTTCGGACGTCGCTTCAGGCGGGCCCGTTTCGGCAGCTGCGCCGGCCATTGCACGATGTGGTTCTCGAGCTCCTCGTCCGGAATCTCCTCCTCGCTGCCCT
Source organism: Bradyrhizobium sp. UNPF46 (assembly GCF_006658625.1). Taxonomy (NCBI): domain Bacteria; kingdom Pseudomonadati; phylum Pseudomonadota; class Alphaproteobacteria; order Hyphomicrobiales; family Nitrobacteraceae; genus Bradyrhizobium; species Bradyrhizobium sp. UNPF46. Next base: position 49,747 of record NZ_LFJB01000054.1, on the reverse strand, counting down.
CGACCCGGCCGCGCACGGAGACGCCGGCGTCATGCACGGTGTTGGGATCGCCGGAGACCAGGGGATGCCACCAATAGAGGTCGCGCCCCTCGGCAACGAGCTTGTAGCCGCAGCTCGGCGGCAGCCAGTTCAGGGTGCGGACATTGGCCGGCGTCAGGCGGACGCAATCCGGAACCTTGTCGGACCGATTCGGATAGTCCTTGCAGGCGCAGCTCGTCCCATCGAGCAATTTGCAGCCGATATGGGTGAAATAGATCTTCCCTGTATCCTCGTCCTCGAGCTTGTTCAGGCAGCAGCGCCCGCAGCCGTCGCACAGGCTTTCCCATTCGGCCGCCGACATCTCTTCCAACGTCTTGGTTTTCCAGAAGAATTCTTCCTGCGGGGAAGGTCGTTTGGGAGCTGCGGTCATGCGCCTCAACAAGGTTCAAAAGAGTGACGGCGACGCCATCTAGGCCGTAGCACCGGGATGCCGCAAGCAGGCGCCTTTCGAGGCCCGTAATGAACCGGGGTCAATTAGGCCTGTTGTTCAAAATCGCGAGCGTGACCATTGGTTTATGGACCCCGCTCGGCTAGAAGGAACATGAAGTCCCCCCTCGGATGCGAACCGGGCGCCTTGGGTTTGCCGCAACATTCCCGCAAGACGTTTCGGTGCCGCCCCGGCCGGGTGCTTGAACGCTGTCGAAGCGAGCCTCAAGGGTTCTAGGTGGTCCAGAATACACCATCCAACTGGAAGAGCCGCATCCGGAATTTCTTTCTGGACCTCGACGCGCGCATCGACTCCTCGCTGTTCTCCTCGGCCAAGGGCATCCGCGAGCTCTACGAGCGCTACTCGACCTTCATGGACCGGTTCTATGTCGGACGCTGGAAGCGCTGGGTGTTCATCGAGCCGCTGTCGGAAGCCGCAACCCTCGGCCTCGGCGGCCTCATCGTGATGCTCACGCTCGCCATCCCCGCCTTCCGCGAGACCGCGGACGAGGACTGGCTGAAGAAGTCCGACCTCGCGGTGACCTTCCTCGACCGCTACGGCAATCCGATCGGCAGCCGCGGCATCAAGCACAACGACTCGATCCCGCTGGAAGATTTTCCTGACGTGCTGATCAAGGCGACGCTGGCGACCGAAGACCGCCGCTTCTACGAGCATTTCGGCATCGACATCGCCGGCACCGCGCGCGCGCTCGTCACCAACGCGCAGGCCGGCGGCGTCCGCCAGGGCGGCTCCTCGATCACCCAGCAGCTCGCCAAGAACCTGTTCCTGAGCAACGAGCGCACCATCGAGCGCAAGGTCAACGAGGCCTTCCTCGCGGTCTGGCTGGAATGGCGCCTGACCAAGAACGAGATCCTCAAGCTGTATCTGGACCGCGCTTACATGGGCGGCGGCACCTTTGGCGTGGATGGAGCTGCGCATTTCTACTTCAACAAGTCGGCGCGCGACGTGACGCTGGCGGAAGCGGCGATGCTCGCCGGCCTGTTCAAGGCGCCGACCAAATACGCCCCCCACATCAACCTGCCCGCCGCCCGCGCCCGCGCCAACGTCGTGCTCGACAATCTCGTCGATGCCGGTTTCATGACCGAGGGCCAGGTGTTCGGTGCCCGCCGCAATCCGGCCTTCGCGGTCGACCGCCGCGACGAGGCTTCGCCGAACTATTATCTCGACTACGCCTTCGACGAGATGCGCAAGCTGGTCGACACTTTCCCGAAGTCGTACACCGAGCGCGTCTTCGTGGTGCGGCTTGCCATCGACACCAACGTGCAGAAGGCGGCGGAAGACGCGGTGGAGAACCAGCTGCGCCAGTTCGGCCGCGATTATCACGCGACGCAGGCGGCGACCGTGGTGTCCGATCTCGACGGCGGCATCCGCGCCATGGTCGGCGGCCGCGACTATGGCGCCAGCCAGTTCAACCGCGCCACCGACGCCTATCGCCAGCCGGGTTCGTCGTTCAAGCCGTACGTCTACACCACGGCGCTGCTGAACGGCTTCACCCCGAACTCGATCGTGGTCGATGGCCCGGTCTGCATCGGCAATTGGTGTCCGCAGAACTATGGCCATTCCTATTCCGGTTCGGTGACGCTGACGCAGGCGATCACGCGCTCGATCAACGTGGTGCCGGTGAAGCTGTCAATCGCGATCGGCCAGAAGAACGAGCCCAAGGCCTCGAACCCGGCCAAGGTGGGCCGCGCCAAGATCGTCGAGGTCGCGCGCCGCTTCGGCCTGAAGGCGCCGCTGCCCGACACGCCGTCGATGCCGATCGGCTCGGACGAGGTCACCGTGCTCGAGCACGCCGTGGCCTACGTGACCTTCCCCAACCGCGGCAAGTCCGTGACGCCGCACTCCGTGCTCGAGGTGCGTACCGGCGCGGGCGATCTCGTCTGGCGCTGGGACCGCGACGGTCCGAAGCCGAAGCAGGCCATCCCGCCCAACATCGCCGCCGACATGGCAGGCATGATGAGCCACGTCGTCAGCGAAGGCACCGCGCGCCGCGCCGCCCTCGACGGCATCCCGACCGCGGGCAAGACCGGCACGACCAATGCGTATCGCGACGCCTGGTTCGTCGGCTACACCGGCAATTTCAGCTGCGCGGTGTGGTACGGCAACGACGACTATTCGCCGACCAACCGCATGACCGGCGGCTCGCTGCCGGCGCAGACCTGGCACGACATCATGGTCGCGGCGCATCAGGGCGTCGAGGTCCGGGAAATTCCCGGCGTCGGCATGGGCCAGAAGCTGCCGCCGCAGCACGTGACCAACGCGCAGGCCAACGCGGCGCCGAAGGTGCTGGAGACCAAGCCGGGTCCGCCGCCGGTCCTGACCAAGCGCGGCGCCGACATCCTGGTGCGCGTCGAGAAGCTGCTCGACGACGCCGCCAAGACCGCGAACAAATCGGCTGACAACGACGGCAAGCCGGCCAAGCCCTCGTCGACGAGCGCGCTCGCCTTCCCGCAGAACTATGCGGAAGAGAATGCGAACGCAGCCGCCCCGCGCAAGAACTGATCGAAACCCGTGCGGCTGATCCTGATCACATTGACGGCGCTCCTGCTTGCGACGGTCGTGGGCGTCGGCGCGACCTGGATGACGACGACGCGCGGCACCGAGATCGGCGCGCTGACCATCGGCGCCTGGACCGCCCGTCCCCGCACCGGCACCGCCGACGTCGACCCCTATTCGCGCGCCACCATCGTGCGCAACGGCGAGCTGCCGATCGGCACCGGCGACGGCGTCGCCTTCACCGCGCGCGCCGACGACAAGAAGAAGCCGCTCGACGGCCGCTGCGACGTGATCGTCTCCGGCGTGACGCCGCCGGCGCGGTTCTGGACGCTGACGCTGTACGACCGCAAGGGCCATCTCGTCGCCAATTCGCTGCAGCGCTACGGCTTCACCAGCCAGGAGATCGTGCGCCAGTCCGACGGCTCGTTCGAGATCCGCATCGCCTCGCGCTCGCGTGCCGGCAACTGGCTGCCGACCGGCGGCATCGAGCGCTACACCTTGATGCTGCGCCTCTACGACACCCCGGTCGGCGTCGCCACGCGCACCCAGCGCGATGCGCCGATGCCCTCCATCTCGACGGTGGGCTGCTCATGATCCGCCTGGCGTTCACCATCGTTGCCGGGATCGTGCTGGGCCTCGTCGTCCATCTGGTCAGCGTGCTGGCACTGCCGCGGATCGCGACGCAGGACGCCTATTCGCGCCTGACGCCGATGACGAAGGTGAACGGCGTCACCCAGCTTCCCCTCGCCGATCCCCAGACGTCGCCGATGCCGTTCATGGATCCGGCCTTTGCGCTGGCGATCTGCCGCTATGACCTCACGGGCGGACCGATCAAGCTCACGGTCCCGGTGAGCCAGGCCTACACCTCGGTGTCGTTCTATACCCGCAACGAGATCGCCTATTACGCCATCAACGACCGCTCCGCAGGCCGCAAGGTGATCGAGCTCGATTTGATGACGGAGGCGCAGCACAACGAGCTGCCCGAGGACGAAGAGGTCACCGCGGCCGACCGCCTGATCATCGACTCGCCCAGCACCACCGGCCTGATCGTGATGAAGGCGCTCGCCCCCGAGCCCGGCCTGATGCCGCAGGCGCAGGCGACGCTGGCCGCCGCGAGCTGCGGCCCGCAGACCGAGCCGCCCGCCAAGGCCGAAGCGCCGCGCGGCCGGCGCTGAGCGGATATTTAGGCGAGCTCAATACAAAAACTGAAAAACAACCCCATGCACAGTAGCGGGGGTGTTGAAATCATTGCCTCTTCGAGAGCGCCAGGAAGCTGTCGCCGCGACGACACCGCTTTGACCCGTCCGGGCAAAACAGCGGCATGCTGGCATGGTGCCGAAGATCGTCGTTCTCAATTAATGAATGATCTCGGCCAGGAAATCCCGCGCCCGCTCCGTCCCGCGCGAGGTCGACCATGATGTCGAGCACCTCCTTGACCATCCCGGGGGCGAGCGCGGAGGTCGGCTCGTCGAATGCGCGCGGCCGGGCAACTTCAAACGACTTCGGATTTCGCGGGCACGGGATAAGCCCGGCCCGACGAGACATCGTCACCTCGGACCGAGAATTTACCGAGGGCGCGCCATTCCGTGGCGTAGATGCTAAGCGCGGCCAGAGCGACGCCTGCAAATACGTCGACGAAGTAGTGTCCGCCGATCAAGGGGGTTGCGATGAGCATGCCGCCGTTGAGGATCAAGGCTGCCGGGCGCAGCCACCAGACGGCCCAAAATCCCCACAGCGCGAGGATGGCCGCGGCGGCGTGGAAGCTGGGGAACGTGACGATTCCGGAAATCTGGGAGATCTGGAGAATGCGAAGCGAGCCGTCGCGGGCGAGCGGCAGGCGTTCGAGCTGGATGAGATAGCCCATCGCCTTGAAGTCTTGGGTATCGGCCGGCAACCCGTATTGCTGATACGTGCCGATGGCAGGCACCAGTGCCGACACGAGCGCGGTGACGCACACGGTCAGGGTGCAGGCCAGGACGAAGCGCTGCAGCCGCATGTAATTGCCGGTCAATCCGAGAACGATGGGAACGGTGAGCGTCGGCGACAGAATCATCGCGTAGAAGAAGACGGCGTATTGCAGAAGCCACGGCCGGGCGACAAAGAAATTGTAATAGGCGGGCCAGTCGAGCCCGAGGAGATTATCGAGATAGGCGAGGTTTGCGTCCTGCAGGGGAAGACTGGCCGATGCTGCGATGTAGGTCAGCGGAGCCCCGAACAGTCCGACGACCGTCAGCTGCGCGATGGAGATGAGGATGAAGGCCGAACGCGCTCCCCATGCCCGCGAGATCAGGTAGCGGCTGGAGATGACGAGACAGGCCGTCACGACCAAGCTCGTCACGAGCTCGACTTCGATGGCCACCGAGAAGCGTGATATTGCGAGAGTTCCCGCGAACAGCGCGCCCATGGCCGCCAGCGGGATCCAGCTGGCTTGATGAAGCCGCCAGCTCTCGCGCCGGTCATCCGCTTCCGCCATTGCAATCCACCCGCATAGCCGCTTTCGCGAAGGTTGTTCTTACGACGTGTTTCTATCGGTTGTAACAACCCGGATGTACGCGCGCACGAGTTAAGGACGATTGAATGCGCTTGGTCGACTTGAATCCAATTGAAGGAAATCTCGGGGAAAGATCGGATGCCGCTGCGTCTCATGCGCGGCATCGTCGCCCGACCTCTCGCGGACGTCAGCGCGCGAACTTGAAGTGAGCGAACGCCGCCGAAGCGACCGTCAGCAATGCCGCAGCGATCCAGATCGGCACCAGCACGAAGATGGCGATCGCACCCTGCCCACAGTCACCGCACCCGAACCCAAACAGGATGGGAAAGAGACAGAGCAGGATGACGACGGAAAATCCGGTACCGAGCCAAACACCTCTCGCGCCCCATCGCGCGCCAAAGAGCCATGGCACGGCGGGAAAGCCGAAGGACAGACCGGCCAGGAGATTCACCAGAACGTCGAACATGATCTCGACCCGATCGCGAGCACCGCTCTTGGTCGGCAGCACGCGGCGAATGGTTCAAACTGATGCGATGGCACGCGCGCCCTCGTCATCGCCGCGCCGCCCTAACGCTCCTCGGTCGGATGCACCCATTTGTAGGGCGTGATGCTGCGCGTCGCCGTCAGCTTGATCATGTGGACGGGCGGCGCGGACCGTCCCTTTCGGCACGACCGGCACTTCAGCGAGGCCTCCAGCTTCCAGATCGGCGTATCACGCGGCCGGCGGATCGCATCGAGCGGCAGGCTCGCGCGCGTCTTGCACCTGTTGCACTCGACCTCGAGCCAGCCCATGCCGCCGTTGAGGCATTGGGCGATCGTCGGCGACGGCTGCGAGGGGCCGCCGTAACCTTCCATGCGGACCGACCAGGCTTCGGCTTCGGCGCGGTCGGCCTCGCGGACCGCCTTCTTCGCCTCCTCGCGCGCATGCTTGGCCGAAATTTCCGCACCGAGAATTCGGCCGCTCCAGATGACCTCGCGTGATTTGGTGCTCATGCCGCCATCAAAGCGAGGGCGAGCAGCGTTGGCAAATTATCGATAGCTGGTGGGCTGCATCTGCAATTCGATACTTCCGGTCGTGGGTGTGGAAAACTGACGCCGCAGTTCCCCCTGGCGAAGCCGCGCACGAACGGCCGACGTTCGAGCGCTATCCACCGCAGCCATAGCGGCGGATCGAGTCACCCCGCCATTGCAGGCGACACTGCAGCGGCCGACGATCGAAGACGTCGGCAAGCCGGTCAGGTTCGGCACCACACGGCCAAGGTCGAAGGCGACACGCCGGCGCTGACGATCCCCACTGCGATGATGGCGAGCGCGACCGTGTTTCTCAGCCATCCCGCGGTCGCACGGCGCCGCAGCAACGGAAGTCCCAACCCGGCACCGAGCAGGACCGGAAGGGTGCCGAGACCGAATCCGCTCATCGCCAACGCGCCGCCGAGCGACGAGCCGGACAGCATGGCGTAGAACAACGCCGCGTAGACCATGGAACAGGGCAGAAAGCCCCAGACCGCACCGCTGACGAACAGCCCTAGCGTCGGCGGTAGATTCGTCGCACGCGCGGCCGTGCCGATCCTGGCGCTGACGGCCGCGGCCAGCCGCGACAGCCACGCCGGGAGCGACAGCACTTCGAGCATCGAAAGTCCGATCCAGGCGAGAGCCGCGGCCGCGCCCCAACGCAGGATCGCATGGGCGAATGCGTGGTCGAACGATCCGAACACGCTCGATCCGATCGCGCCCACCGTGGCGCCTGCCAGCATGTAGGCCGAGATGCGTCCCGCGTTGATCAGAACCGTCGCCGTCAACAGACCCCGCCGCGGCCGGTTCGAGCCGAAGTCGGCGGCGAAGTGCAAGGAGGAAGCAATGCCGGCACACATGCCGAAGCAATGCAGGCTGGAGGAAAGGCCGAGCAGAAGCCCCGCGACGAACAATGGCTGGTCGAAATCGAACATTGCGGACGCAATTCATCCGAATTCGTCTCTGAAGGCATTGCGCCAGGTCAAAGTCCCCCTGCGTGCCGTCAATCGTGGACCAGCAGCTCCTTCGTTCCGATCGCCAGCGATCCGAAGGCGAAGGCCACCGGGATGAGGCTGCGAAGCCAAGCCAAGTGCCTCACGCGACCCGACGTGTTCGCGCGGCAACACCAGACACCCATCGACCGCGCCAGTCTCCTCCGGATTTGACTCGCTTTCCTCGTGTGGTAGGTGTGCCATCGGGGTACAGGTGAATGACACGGCTCGCTTTCAAGCGACGGATCGGCTGGGGCGCTGCGTTCGTTGCAGCCTATGCTCTCGTCTTCAACGTCATCCTGTCCAGCATCCTCGTTGCGAGCGTATCTCCCACGGCCGCCGCGGCGGCTCATGAGCTGTGCATCAGCGGCGACAACACGGATGCAGCACGAACCGACGCGGACAAGACCAGCGGCAAGACCGCCGTGCATTGCCCGCTCTGCGCGGCGCACCATATCTCCGGTGCCCTGCCACCGCCTCACCCCACATTGGCTGGTCGCATTCCGCTGACGGCGAGTGCGGTCTATTCCTTCCGGCAGCGCATCATCGCCTACGCATGGTCGTTCGATCATCTGTCGCGTGGACCTCCTGCCCTGATCTGAAATTGCGCCAGGACGGCGCAGACGTTCGCCCGTCCGGTTCCTGCCCGCGTCCGCCTTAGGGCGCGCGCGGGGGCGTTCGATCATTGCTCATTTCCGACATCATCGGCAGGGCCGCCAGCGCGCGCCCCGCTTCCCGTCATGCGCCGGCGTGATCGCTGGCCTCGCAAAGAAACGCTCATGTCCAACACATCAACCAGCCTGCGCCAGTCCATCCAGGCCGCGACGACGGCGCTCATCTCACCTGCCTTGCTCGGCGTGGCGTCGCTGCTGCCGCCCTTCGTCACAACGGCTTCCGCGCAATCGGCGGAGCGGCTGCCGCCGGTGACGGTCAATCCTGCGCAACAGCGCAAACGAAAGCCGCGTGCCGTCGTCACGGCCGCCCCGCCCGCCGCGACGCGAAGCGGAAGCACTGCGGCACCCGACCAGAGCGCAAGCTCGCCGCCGGCGTCGGTCACCCTGCCGCCAACGGCAGGCTTCGACCGCGGCCTGTCGTCGAGCGATTCCGCCTCGCTCGTCACCGACCTGCCCGGCGGCGCGGCGTGGGGAGCCGGCGGCGTGTCGAGCCTGCCCGCGATCAACGGATTTGGCGCAGACCGGCTGCAGGTCGCGATCAATTCGATGTTGATCAGCCCGGCCTGCCCGAACGAAATGAATCCGCCACTGTCGTTCGTCAATCCGGCGATGATCGCGAAGATGCGGGCCTATCTCGGCGTCGGGCCGGTATCGGTCGGCGGCGACTATATCGGCAGCCGCATCGACGTCACGACCGCGCCGCCGGCCTTCGTGCCGGCACAGGCCGGATGGGTGACCAGCACGCAACTGTCGAGCTTCTTCCGCAGCAACGGCAACGCCTATGGTGTCGACGCCACCGCGACCACGGCCAACCACGACACCAGCATCACCTACACCGGCGGCTGGGTCCGTGCCGGCGATTACAGGGCCGGTGATGGGACGACCGTCAAGTCGACGCTCTACGAGACGCAGAACCATGCGATCAGCGTCTCGAAGCAGACGTTCGGAAATCTCTTCACGTTCCAGGTCGGCGGACAGTTCATTCCGTACCAGGGCTATGTCAACCAGTACATGGACATGGTCTACAACCGCGGCCTCTATGCGAACGGCCGCTACGAAGGCGTGTTCGACTGGGGCAAGTTCGAGGCCAGCGCCTTCGTGCACCAGATCCGGCACACCATGGGCTTCATCGCGCCCGACAAGGTGGCCGACATGCCGATGGATACCAAGGGCCTCGACGGCGGTTACGCGCTGAAGGCGACCGTGGCGCTGTCAGGCCACGACCTGCTGCGGATCGGCAACGAATTGGCGCTGAACCGGCTCGACGATTGGTGGAGCCCGGTGGCGGGGTCGATGATGATGAGCCCGAACAGTTTCATCAACATCAACGGCGGGACGCGCGACCGCGTCGGCACCTTCGTCGAGTGGGAACGGCACTGGGACCGGCAGTGGACCTCGATCGTCGGCCTGCGCAACGACGTCGTGTGGATGAACACCGGCAATGTGCAGGGCTACAACGCCATGGACTACGGCGCCGACGCGGCCGCGTTCAACGCGGTCGATCACGCCCGCACCGACGTTCATGTCGACGGCTCCGCCCTCCTCCGTTACGAGCCGAACGACATGAGCCAGTACGAATTCGGCTTTGCCCGCAAGACCCGCTCGCCGAATCTCTATGAGCGCTACGCCTGGTCCACCAATGCGATGGCGATGCAGATGATCGGCTGGTTCGGCGACGGCAACGGCTATGTCGGCAATCTCGATCTTGCACCGGAGAAGGCTCACACGATCAGCCTCACGGCCGGATGGCACGATCCCGCGCAGCGGGTCTGGGACGTCAAGGTCACGCCCTATGCCAGCTACGTGCAGGACTATATCGACGTCGATCGCTGCGCGACCGCAAGCTGCCTCGCGAGCAATCCCGCCAACCTGACCGCCAACACCGGCTTCGTCTACCTCCGCTTCGCCAACCACGACGCGACGCTCTACGGCGTCAATGTCGAGGGGCGGCTGACCGTGTGGGACAATCCGGTTCACGGCCAGGGACAGCTTCGCGGCCTGATCGGCTATGTCCGCGGCCAGCGCACCGACGGCGTGGACCTCTACCACATGATGCCTGTCAACGCGAAGCTCGCGCTCGACCATCGCCTCGGCAGCTGGACCAACAGCGTCGAGCTGCAGCTGGTCGGATCGAAGGACCAGGTCAGCCGGGTCCACAACGAGCTGACGACACCGTCCTACGCGCTGGTCAATCTGCGCACCGGCTATCAGTGGCAGCACGTGCGGCTGGATCTCGGCATCGACAATTTGTTCAACCAGAACTACTACCTGCCGCTCGGCGGCGCCGATCTGGTCGACTACAAGGTGGTCTCGATGATGGGCTCTTCGGCCGCCTACGGCTACAACGTCAAGGGACAGGGCCGTTCGTTCAACGCGCGGCTGGGGATCAGCTTCTGAACACGCCGGACGTCACGCGGCGACGTCATCGCGTCCGCCGCGCGACGCCCTCGGCACCGGCTCGCCGCGCCCACAGCAGCGCCAACGGCCCCAGCGCGATTCCGGCCGCGAGCACCATGAACACCAGGAGCCATCCGCCCGCACTCTGCGGTCCTCCGGCGATGTCGAGCGCGACGCCGGTGCCCCACGCGCCGGCGGCCGACAGTCCAAATCCAACCGTGGAATGCAGGGCCAGCGTCGCACCGCGATGCTCGGAGACGGCCGCAGCCGACATGCCGGCAGTCAACGCGCCGGAATCAGCCGGCACCGTCAGGCCGTAGATCATCAAGAGCAGTGCCAGCACCCAGGCCGGGGCCGTTGCGTTGAGGCCGATCACCAGCGCAACGCAGGCCGAGGCGATCATCACCACCGTGATCGCACAATGCCGTCCGAATTTCAGCGCGGCCTCGTTGCCGAGGATGCTGGCGGGCATCGAGATCACCGCGAAGCAGAAGCTCATCAGCACGGGCGTCATCCAGGACGGCCCGCCCTGATGCGCGACGACGAAGGTCCAGAACCCGACCAGCCAGGTACGAATGCCGTAGAGCTCGAAGCAGTGCGCGCCGTAACCGAGGATGTAGCCGAGCGCCTCCCGATTGGCGAAGACGGGCGCGAAGTTCAACAGCCGTCCTGCCTTGGGCGCGGGCCGCTGCCCCTGCATCAGAAGACACGCGGCGACCATTGCGACGGGGCCGAAGCCGGTCACGAGAAAAGCGGCGCGCCAACCCCAGCGGTCCGCGACCAGTTGCGCTACCAGGAACGAGACACCGACACCGACCGAGAAGCTCGACGTGTACAGCGTCACCGCCCGCGAGGTGTCGCCGGCGGGAAGCCGGTCCGTCAGCGCCTTCAGGCCCGGCATGTAGGCGCCGGCAAATCCGAGCCCCGCAATGGACCAGATCGCAGTCCCCGACCAGAAGCCTTGCGCGAAGACGCCGAATGCGATGGTGGCGAGTCCGCTCAATATCGAGCCCCAGAGCAGGACGAGGCGCGCATCGATGCGGTCGGTCAAGGTCGTCAGCACGGGCACCGCGAGCATGTAGCCGAACGCATAGCCGCTCGCCATCAGCCCGCCTTCGGCCGCCGAGAGTCCCCAGGCCGGCATCAGGTGCTGCGCGAGGTTCGCGGACAGCGTCACATGCGGCAGCAGATTGCCGACCTGACCGATGCACATCACCGCAATCAGCGATCGACCACTCAGGCTTCGAATGCTCCCCTCCCGTCAGTCCCTATCTCGTCTCGTCTGCGCGTAGCAACAGAAGCGCGAAGAACGCGGAGATCGAGAATAGCGCGCTGATCCACAGCGCGCTGCTGCCAAAATGCTCCACCATCACCCCGAGCGCGAGTGGCGCGAGCGCGCCCGTGGCCCGCGAAGGCAGTGAGATCATGCCGACACGCCTGCCGAAGCCCGCCGGCCCGAACAGCGCCAGCGGAAGCGTGCCGCGGGCAATGGTAATGATGCCGTTGCCTGCGCCATACAGCACCGTGAAGGTCGATGCGAGGAAGGGGCCGCCCGCGACCAGGGCAACCACACCGATCGGATTCATCAGCATGGCAAGCCGTGCCGACAGCAGTGGATGAAACCGGCCGAGCCATCCTGCTTCCAGCAGGCGGGCACCGACCTGCGCGGGCCCGACCAGGGCACCTGCGAACAGAGCCTGCGCCGGCGTCGCGCCGAACGCAACCAGCATGGTCGGCAGAATTGCAGAGACGCCCGAGCTGACGAAGCTTGCTGCCGCGAACATGTAGGCCAGCAGCACCATCGCGAACGTCTCGCTCTGTCGTCCGGATCTTTGCCCCGCGAGCGGATCCGCTTGGGGCTGCAGGTCCAACGGAACGGCGCGCGGCAGCGACAGATTGAGCGGCAGCGCCAGACAGACATGGATCGCCGCCCACACCTGGCAGGCCACGCGCCAGTCATACGCTGAGGCCAGCCACGTCGTCAGGGGCCAGCCGAGGGTGCTTGCGAAACCCGCGAGCAGGGTGATGCCGGTGATGCTTCGTCGCGCGTTGCTGCCGTGGATGCGGGCGAGCGTCGCGAAGGCCGCTTCATAAAGGCCCATGCCCATGCCGATCCCGAGCAGCCCCCAGGCTGCAATCAGCACCACCACGCCGTGAGCCACGGACAGGAGGAGCAAGCCTGCCACGAAGACGAGGTTCGAGACGGCAAGCAAGCCGCGCCCTCCGAACGTATCGATGGCATGCCCCACGCGCGGGCCGAGCAGACCGGAGATGACGAGCGCTCCGGAGAGCGCCCCGAAGACATAAGTCGGCGCGAGACCGAGTTCACGCGCAATCGGCGCCGCCAGGATAGCAGGGAGATAGTAGCTCGACGCCCACGCAATGGTCTGCGCAGTTCCGAGCGCGAGGACAATGGCGAGCGGACCCGCCAACCGGCCCGCTGGGACCGGCGTCATCAGCAGCCGCCCCCCACACGACCCGCCTTCTTGGCCGTCTCATCGGCGGCACAGCAGGCGGATGGTTCCTCTTTCGCCGGACCGCCGCAGCATCCGATATCCGCCGCCTCGACGCCGCCGCGCGTGCAGACGCCGGTCTCGGGCAGCGCGAGCTCGACGCGGGCCGCAGCGGCCTTGTCGCCGGCGATGTCGGCGGCGATGGAGCGAACCTGCTCGTATCCGGTCATCATCAGGAAGGTCGGCGCGCGGCCATAGGACTTCATGCCGGCGAGATAGAAGCCCGGCTCGTCATGCGCGAGCTCGCGCGCGCCGTGCGGCCGGACTGTGCCGCAGCTATGTTCGTTGGGATCGATCAGCGGCGCGAGCGCGACCGGAGCCTCGATCGCCGGATCGAGCCGCAGCCGCAGCTCGGACAGGAAGGAGAGATCGGGACGGAAGCCGGTCGAGACGACCAGCTCGTCCGCCACCACGCTGCGCGAGCCTGCGGAAACGCCGAGGCGGCCCTCGGAGTCCGAGAGATGCGTCACGCCAAATCCGGTCTCGACCTTGATCTTGCCGGCGGCCACGAGCGCGGCGAAGGCGGAGCCCAGCGCGCCGCGCGCGGCCAGCTTGTCGTTGCGGCCGCCGCCGAACGCCTTGGCCGGATCGTCGCCACGCAGCAGCCAGATCGCCTGCGTGCCGGGCACCTCGCCCGCAAGCTGCGCGAGATCGATCAGGGTGCCCACCGCGGAATGGCCGGCCCCCAGCACGGCAACGGTCTTGCCGGCATAGCGGGCGCGATCGGCGCCGCGCACATCCGGCATGCCATAGGCGATGCGGCCCGCGCGCTCGCGTTCGCCGATCGCAGGCAAGCCGTTGCTGCCGGCGGGATTTGGCGTGAACCACGTGCCTGACGCGTCGACCACGGCATCCGCGCGCAACACCTCGAGCCCCTTGCCGTTCTGATAGCGGATCTCGAACGGCGCCTGCTCCCTGCCCTTGGTCTTCGCCTTGTCGAGGCCGGCGCGGCTGATCGCCGTGACCCGGCTCGACGTGCGGATCGCCTCACGCAATGCCGTGCGTGTCGCGAGCGGTGCGAGATAGCGCTCGATCAGCTCGCCGCCGGTCGGATAGGAATGAGGGTCCGGCGAATTCCATCCCGTCGGCGCGAGCAGGCGCGATGCCGCCTTGTCGACATTGTATTCCCACGGCGAGAACAGCTGGACATGCTGCCACTGACGGACCGCATGCGCGGCTTCAGGGCCGGCCTCGAGCACGATCGGAGACATGCCGCGTTCGAGCACGTGCGCAGCCGCGGCGAGGCCGACCGGCCCGGCTCCGATGATGGCGACCGTCTTGGCAACCGTCTTGGCGTTCATTCCGACTTCTCCCATACTTCCAGAACAATCGAATAATTCCGCAAAAAAATCACGCCGCCGTTTGCGCGCCCTTGCATCCGGCTTCGTCGGCACAGCATTCCGCCGCCAGAAAGGCGACCAGCCCCCGCATCGCATCGAAATTCGCGTGGCAGATCAGCGTCGTCGATTCCCGGACCTGGCTGACCAGCCCGACCGCAACCAGGGCCTTGATGTGATGCGACAGCGTGGACGCCGGGATCTTCAGCTTCTCCTGCAGGCGGCCGACAGGCATGCCGGCGTGTCCGGCCCGGACCAGGGCGCGATAGATCTGGAGCCGGGTGCGGTTACCCAGGGCCTCCAGACGTTGAGCTGCGTCGTCGATCTTCATGACGCCACGGTGCCCTGCTTGCCGCTCCCTGTCAAACCATATTTCTAGAATCTTCGAATTATGGAATGAAAGAGCCGATGAGATTCATATTGACGCCGCCGCCATAAATCCATAAATCTGGATATATGGAAACAGAAGACGCCGTCCTCGCCCTCGCCGCGTTGGCCCAGCCGACCCGCCTGGAAGCATTCCGGACGCTGGTCGGGCACGTGCCCGGCGGCCTTGCCGCCGGCGACCTCGCCCGGCTGCTCGAAGTGCCGCAAAACACCCTCTCCGCGCATCTGGCGATCCTGAGCCGGGCGCGCCTCGTCTCCTCCGAGCGGCACAGCCGCTCGGTCGTCTACCGGGCCAATCTCGACGAATTCCGCGACGTCGCGCTGTTCCTGCTGCGCGATTGCTGCGGCGGACGGCCGGAGGTCTGCAATCCCGTCGTCGAGACGCTGCAATCCTGCTGCTCGCCGAAACGCAAGGAGCGAAGCCGTGCCTGACCAGATCTACAATGTGCTGTTCCTTTGTACCGGCAATTCGGCGCGGTCGATCCTGGCCGAGTCGATCCTGTGGAAGGACGGCGCCGGCCGCTTTCGGGCGTTTTCCGCCGGCAGCACGCCGAAAGGCGCGGTGCATCCGCTGGCGCTGCGCACGCTGCAGGCGATGGATTACCCGATCGACGGCATGCGCTCGAAGAGCTGGCTGGAGTTCGCCGCGCCTGATGCGCCGGTGATGGATTTCGTCTTCACCGTCTGCGACAACGCCGCAGGCGAAGCATGCCCGATCTGGCCCGGCCAGCCGATGACGGCGCATTGGGGCATCGAGGATCCTGCCGCGGCAGAGGGATCGCAACTGGAACAGCAGGCGGCGTTCGTCACCGCGTTCCGCTATCTCAAAAATCGGATCGACACCTTCGTGAATCTGCCGCTGAGAAGCATCGACAAGCTGTCGCTCGGCACCAGGCTGCGCGAGATCGGCCGCTCCGACGGCGCAACATCCGGCAGAAACGACGTGGCGTGACCATGAGCATCTTCGAAAGATACCTCACTCTGTGGGTTGCACTGTGCATCGTCGTCGGCGTGGCACTGGGGCACGTCATGCCCGGCTTTTTCGGCATGGTCGCAGCTGCCGAGGTCGCCAAGGTCAATATGCCGGTCGCCGTGCTGATCTGGCTGATGATCGTGCCCATGTTGCTGAAGATCGACTTCGGCTCACTCGGCGAGGTGCGCCAGCATTGGCGCGGCGTCGGCGTCACCCTTTTCATCAACTGGGCCGTCAAACCGTTCTCGATGGCGCTGCTGGGCTCCTTCTTCATCGGCCACCTCTTCGCACCATGGCTGCCGGCCGGGCAGATTTCGTCCTACATCGCCGGCTTGATCCTGCTGGCGGCAGCCCCATGCACTGCGATGGTGTTCGTGTGGTCCAATTTGTGCGAGGGGGAGCCGCACTACACGCTGAGCCAGGTCGCCCTGAACGACGTGATCATGGTGTTCCTGTTCGCGCCGCTGGTGGGACTGCTGCTTGGCGTGGCTTCGATCAGTGTCCCCTGGGGCACATTGTTGCTCTCCGTTCTGCTCTACATCGTGGTTCCCGTGATCGTCGCACAGCTGTGGCGCAAGGCGCTGCTGCGAAACGGCGGCGACAGCTTCGACCGCGTCATGCGGACGCTGCAGCCCCTGTCGCTGGTTGCGCTGCTCGCGACATTGGTGCTGCTGTTCGGCTTCCAGGGCGAGCAGATCGTCCGGCAGCCGCTCGTCATCGCCATCCTCGCCGTGCCGATTCTGGTGCAGGTCTATTTCAATGCAGGTTTGGCGTACTGGCTGAGCCGACGGTTCGGCGTGGCCTGGTGCGTCGCCGCTCCGGCCGCCCTCATCGGCGCCAGCAATTTCTTCGAGCTGGCGGTCGCCGCCGCGATCAGCCTGTTCGGCCTCGACTCCGGCGCGGCGCTCGCCACCGTGGTCGGCGTGCTCGTCGAAGTCCCGGTCATGCTGTCCGTCGTCCGCATCGTCAAGGCGACACGGGGATGGTATGAGGCGGGCAGCAGTCAGGTTCCGACGGCCGTCGAGGCACGTCGGTAACGCGCGGAGACCCGGTCATGAGCGTCACGATCTATCACAACCCGGCTTGCGGCACCTCGCGCAACACGCTGGCGATGATCCGGCAGAGCGGCGTCGAGCCCGTCGTCATCGAATATCTGAAGACGCCGCCATCCCGCGAGAAACTGGTCGAGCTCGTCAAGGCGATGGGCATTTCCGTCCGCGCGCTGCTGCGCGAGAAAGGCACGCCGTTTCGCGACCTCGGCCTCGACGATCCCAAATGGAGCGATGACGAGCTGATCGATCAGATGCTCGCGCATCCCATCCTGATCAACCGCCCGATCGTGGTGACGCCGAAGGGTACGCGATTGTGCCGCCCCTCCGAAGCCGTCATCGAGCTGCTGGATAGCCCGGTCGGCCGGTTCGTCAAGGAAGACGGCGAAGTGATCGAAGCGCGCTAGGCGCGGCCGTCATGGCGGGAGCTGTCACGCGACAGTAGGACGCAATCGAAGATCGATCGCGCCATTGAAGCCGCCAGTCTCGAGAGCTATCGGTCCACCGAACCGGCCTGCAATCGGGAGGAACGCATGAGTACCATCGCCGGCGGCTGTCACTGCGGCGCCATCCGTTACGAGGTCGAGGGCGAGGCGATCGTGCACGCGCTGTGCCACTGCCGCGATTGCCGGCTCCACGCCGGCGCGCCGGTCGTCGGCTGGACGATGTATGCGGACGGCGCCGTCAAGGTGACCAAGGGCGAGCCGAAGGTGTACCACTCCTCGGAACACGCTCGGCGGCACTTTTGCGGCGACTGCGGAACCGGCCTGTTCTACGTCAATACCAGCATGATGCCCGGCGTTATCGACGTCCAGAGCGCGACCTATGATGATCCGGAGGCCGTGCCGCCGGCGATGCACATCCAGGTCGCCGAGCGTCTGCGCTGGATGGAGCACGCGCACGAGTTGCCGACGTTCGAGCGCTATCCTCCGCAGCCGTAGCGGCGGGGCATGATCACCGGCTCGGACAGACAAGGCCGGTCATATCTGCCTTTCAGCCACGACCAGCCCCACGCCGTCGCGATCGCGAACCCAGCGGCCGCCAGCGTGGGGCCTGAAGACACTAAGCGACCCTGGCGACGGGCAACTCAGTGACACCCGGCACCACCGCCTTGATGCGGATGTTGCGGAATTGCACCTTCGAACCATCGTGGTGGTTTTGCAGCGCGACGTGACCGCGCAGGGACCTCGGCCTGGGATCGGTGAAGTCGTTCACCACCACATCGTTCAGCGTCACCTTGATGCGGCTGCCGACCGCCTCGATGACGAACGTGTTCCACTGCCAGGGGCCCTTCGCAACATCGGTGCGGATCGGCGCATTGACGTTGTAGATCGCGCCGGTGCTGCGCAACGGATCGTTCTCCATGGCCGTTTCGGAATTGTACCCGCGCGGATCGATCTGGATCTCGTAGCTCTGGTCGATTGCGGCCGTCCAATCGTTTGGATTCGAGCTGTTCAAGTTCGGCACGCGGATGAACACACCGGAGTTGTCGGTGCGGTTCGCGTATTGCCATTCGAGCTCGAGCACGAAGTCGGAGAAGCTCTCGCGCGTGTACCAGAGCAAGCCGGGCCCCCCGACGGACTCGAGGATGTCGTACACCTGAAGGAAGCTTCCGGCTCCCGACATCTGCCAGTCCGCCAGGCTCCCGGCGTACAGCGATTTGGAACGCGCCGAAAGCGCCGGCGTCAATGCCGCAACCACCGCCGTGCTCGTCAGACGCGCGAGCGCAAGGCCCGTCAATGACGGGTTCGCGGAGCCGACCGTGGGGAACAAGGCAGGGCCGGCAACGTAGGCGTTCGAGATATGATGGAATTTTCCGGTGGGGTCTGTAATCGACGTGGACGGGTCGTCGCCCATCCACAGCGTGCCCGCTTCATGATGGGTGTTGCCGAGCTGGTCCTTGGTGACAGCAAACGGATCAGGTGGAGGTGCGCTCTGCCAACCGCCGTTGTACAAATATTCGACGTCTCCGGCGGTCTTGCCGAGCCGTTTGGCCAGCTCGACGGCTGCGGCGGCGAGCTTGACCCATGCCGCACGGTCATTCGACGTCGGCGTGAAATTGACCCACGCACGCGCGCTCATGCCATCGTTCTGAAGCGGGTCGGATGCATTGGTCAGATTGACGAAACTCGTGGTGCCGCCCGGGCCGGCCGTCCTGTCGCCGTTCATCTCTCCCAGGCCGCGGAAGACGATAGCCACCCAGTCGGGATCCTCGTTGGAAAGCAGGTTTCGCAAGAGGTCGATGTCGGGCACCATCGTCCACATCGTCGCTTCCGGATTCTGTCCCTTCTCGGCCGATGCCAGCACCTGGACATGATAGCGCCGTTTGCTTCCGTCCGGATTCCTGATCTCGCCGCGCACGATCGCGCCGCCCTGTTCAAGCGTTGTGGCCGCGGCAAGCCCAAGCGCGCTGCGCTTGACACGCACCGTGAGATTCGTGCGCAGATGCGCCATGAAATTGGCACCCATGCTGTAGGCGCCACGCGTCACGGGAAACGACTCGATGGCCAATCGCGTGGTCTCGATCGTTCCCGCGGCGACCACGACCTGACAATCGGGGCTGAGGTTGGACGGAGCAGAAAGCGATCGAAACTGACCATTGTAGGTCAGGTCGATCCCGGTGACCTTGCCTCCGCTATTGCGTAGCCGTATCACGTGGCACCTTGGAACGAGGAAGAAGCGCCGCCGCGAGTTATCGTTCAACGTCCAGCGCCTGGCGATATCGTCCCGGATACTTTCGAGCAGCAAGGGGCCGCTGCTGAACTTGTCGAACGAAAAGAGCCCAGGGCCCGGGGCGCTCGCCTGTACCGCGATCGGAGCTTCTTCGACGACGTCCAACGTCACGTCAGGCATGATCGCGCTCGTGCCTGACGCCACCGCCTGCAACTGCGCGTTGAGCGCCGTATTGAGCGGGCCCGACAGATAGTCCGCCTTGTCCTGCACGCCGATCTCGCGCTCCACGTCGGGGTAGGTCGCCGTCAGAAAGGCGCGCACGTCATTGGGCCACATCGCGAGGTCGGCCGGCATGAGCCGCGGCGCCCAGCCGCCCCAGAATAGAGAGCGTCCTCCGGGGCAGTAAGCGAGGCCGGTGAACGGCTCGTTGCTGTGCCAAGGAATGCCCCAGACACCGTTGCGCGCACCGCGATCCTGATCATTGCGTGTTACCAAGACGGTGTCCGGCGCATTCAGGCCGAGATGCGGCATGTTCTGCACATGCGTCGGGGCAAGATAGCCTCCCGCATCAAGCAGGAGCACCCGAAGGTTCTGGTCGGCACCCTTACGATAGATCCTGTTGGCCGCATACGCGCCGAACATCCCGGCGCCAATCACCACGACGTCGAACGGTCTCCCGCCGTTGTTCACCGCCTCGTCGATTGTGCTGCACACGTATCTGCCGAGCAGATCGCGCGTGAAATCCGTGTCCTGTATGTCGACGGGGATGGAAGGGTCGTGTTGAAGAAAGGTCAGCATGGGAAAGCTCCTTTCGAGGCGCTAATGCCGCAGCAGATCCGACGTTCGGTCAGGCCGCCTTACGTTCCACAGGGGTCGGCGGCGCCAGAGGGCATTCCCGGGGCAAACGGAGAAGCGCTAAGAATTGCACCGTGGCGCGGCCGAAACGATAGGAGCGAGCTGCGGTCGATCGTATGAGCCTGTTCACACGTCAGTGCGATATTCAGCGGAAGACATCACCAGTATCGGATCGCACGCTGCCGGGTCGCTTGTGCGCCGAGGCGGAGCATGTTAGCGATTGGTTTCGGGCCACATACAACCGCCCGATCAGCTCTCGAGCCAAGCGTTGTTTCGCTCCGTTTTGGAGGTGAAACATGTCTTGCGGCAGCACCACTGCCTCAATCGATACATCCGGCGCAACTTACGGCCCTTCTCCAGATCTCAGATGGTTCTGGAGATTGCCGCTCGCTCTCCTGAACGAAATAACACGGCACCGCCAATACAACGAGCTGCTCGAATTGGACGACCGGTTGCTCGCGGACGTCGGCTTATCGAGAACAATCGTTGCGAGAGCTCGACAGTTTCCCTCCGCCGGCTGGGCGCCGCTGGTTGATGGTTCATTTTACCTCGATCAGGTGCGCCACATCTCACCCCGCGAGGGCGGCGCGCCCGCCAAGGGTCGCAGATAGCGGCGGCCTGCTCAGCTCTTCGTGCTGGCCGTCTTGTCGAGCGCGGCACGCAGGCCATTCGCCAGCCTGATCGCGTCGTCATTGGCCCAGAAATGCATGAAGAACAGCCGCGGCTGTTCATCCAGCATGTGGCTGTGCAGCGCCGTCACTTCGATGCCGTGCGTGCGCAGCGCCACGATGACCGGATTCACCTCGTCGCCGGTCAGCACGAAATCACCGGTGATGGCAGCCCTGCCTGCCCCGGTCGGCTGGAAATTGATGGCGATCGCAACGCCCATCGCAGCGACCGGCGTCAGCGGCATGCCGTCTTCGGTGATCGGGTCCCGCCGCTTGACGTTGAACTGGTAGACGCCGCCATTGGCTTGCCCTTTGACGCCGATGATCTCTTCGAGCCTGGCCGTATCGAGATCGATCGGCGGCGCCGGGGTCGCCGGCGCCGCGACCGTCTGCGGCGTCCTGCTTTCGGCAAGCGCGTCATGGATCGCGGAGGCCAGCTTGGCGGGGTCTCCGTGTCCGGCGACGTGCATGTAGAACGTGGCCGGACTCGCCCGCAGCAGATGATTGTGCACGGCGGTGATCGCAAGACCGCTCGCGATCATCTTGGCCATGACGGGATTGATCTCGGTCTCGAGCAGCACGAGATCGCCCATGACCATCGCGCCGCCATGCGCGGGCTTGAACGCGACCCAGCCGCCGAGCGCGAGCGCAGGCTTGATCGTCACCCCGTCCAAGGTCACGGAGAGATCGGTGCGGGGAAAGCCGTAGCGATGGACATCGTCCGCGACGACAGGCTTGCGGCCCAGCGTTTCGTCGACCTGCTGCCAGTCGATGCCCTGCGCGTGAGCGCTCGCGAAATAGCACGCGCCGATCCCCATCAGCGCCAAGATTGTCTTTCGCATGGATATGCTCCCTTGAGCTCATTTTGCGAGATCGTGGCCTCGTCTCAGTGTCGCTCTTTGACCTGGCCGCTGCTGTCGACGACGAGCGTCACCGCCTTGCCGTTCTTCACCGCCTTGGCCGTGATACCCTCGGCGGTCGCCTTGATGTCGCTGACCTGCGCGTAGCCGGCCGCCTGGATCCTGGCGACGAGTTCTTCCTGCGTGAGGGCGTATGCGCTCGTCAGCCCGACTGCGAGCGCAAGCAATAGAATTGTGCTGAAGATTGTTGATGGTTGCATGATCGTTCTCCTGGTTATGTCCCTGCCCCAGGCGAAGTCGGTCTCGCGATCTTGCCTCTACATCCCGGCTTGATGCCCGGACGGACGCAGCAACGCGCACGCACCGGTGCGATCGGCGCAGGCGTCGTGCCGAGGCCGGGACAATGCGTCGGATGTATCGGGGGTATATAATGGCATGCTGCGCCCTTGGTGATCAGGACGCGATGCTTGGGCTTGTCGCCTCACGGGGAGATCGCCCGTCCCCGGTCCGCAAATAGAAACCCTAGGCCCGGAGGCTGTCAACCGGCATGTGCCCAGAGCGAGCCTGCCGATCGCCAGCCAGCATCGCAAAGGGTTCACGGCGGGAACAGAGCGCCGACCGCCGTCTTGAAACGCGCGGACGGTCGCATTATTGTTCCTCGCGTGGGGACAAAGCAGACTCCCCGTGAGGCCTCGGTCCAAGCTCTGCGCAGCACGCCATCCGTGGAGCTTGCGCATGAATACCGAACGACAGCC
Organism: Bradyrhizobium sp. UNPF46; assembly: GCF_006658625.1. Classification (NCBI taxonomy): domain Bacteria; kingdom Pseudomonadati; phylum Pseudomonadota; class Alphaproteobacteria; order Hyphomicrobiales; family Nitrobacteraceae; genus Bradyrhizobium; species Bradyrhizobium sp. UNPF46. The sequence goes on along the minus strand of NZ_LFJB01000054.1, from coordinate 27,129 downwards.
CTCTTCTCGACCTTCCGTGGCCATTCTCTCGCGCGGCGACGCTGCAGCGCGCCAGGACGCCAACCCGCGGAACAGCCGCTTCGTGCACCTCTTCGAAGCCCTCGCCGCACTCGGCATCGAGGCGCGCCCCGCGATCTACGATGAAAGTTTCGCTGAGGAGGTGCGGCATCAGTTGCTCGCGGCGGACGGGGTGCTGGTCTGGGTTAACCCTATTCAAGACGGTCGAAATCGCGCCGATCTCGACGCGCTGCTGCGAGACGTCGCCGCACGCGGCGTGTGGGTCAGCGCTCATCCGGACGTCATTCTCAAGATGGGCACCAAGGAGGTCCTCTATCGTACCCGCTCGATGGGGTGGGGATGCGACACGGCTCTATATCAAACCGCCGCGGCCATGCGCGCCGAGTTGCCGACACGTCTCGCCACCGGGCCGCGGGTGATCAAGCGCAACCGGGGCAACGGCGGTCAGGGCGTCTGGAAAGTCGAGAGGCTGCCGGGCTCCCCGATGATCAGGGTGCTTGACGCGACCAGGGACGGATCCGAGGAACTGGCGCTGGATGATTTTGTCCGCCGTTGCGCCGAGTATTTCGAAAGCGGCAGCGTGATCGATCAGCCGTTCCAGCCTCGCTTGAGCGAAGGTGTGATGCGCTGCTATATGGCAAGTGATCGCTGCGCCGGCTTCGGCCACCACAAAGTCAAAGCCCTGGTCGACTCGCCGGCCGCACGTTCCGAGGCCGGACCGCGGCTGTACACGTCCAACGCAGACCCGCGCTTCCAGCGGCTGCGTCGCCTGATGGAAGAGGAGTGGACACCGCAGCTGACCGCGTTGCTAGACATCGCGCGAGGTGACCTGCCGATGATCTGGGACGCCGACTTCATGCTTGGTCCGGTCCTTCCCGACGGGACAGACAGCTATGTACTCGGCGAGATCAATGTCAGCTCGGTGTATCCTTACCCGGACGAAGCGCCGGCGGAGATCGCCGCGCGGGTTGCCGATCGGCTGCAGCGCAAGCTCTGACACATGCTGACGGTCCGCGCACTCAGGCGTTTGCACATCTCTGTCTCATTCGACTTGCAGGACGGCGAATGCGTCGCCCTGCAGGGCCCTTCTGGCGTCGGGAAGACCCTGCTGCTGCGCTCCATCGCAGATCTCGATCCCAACGAGGGCACGGTCACGCTCGACGGAACGCTCAGGGAGGCAATGCCCGCCCCCGCCTGGCGAAAGCGAGTCACCTACCTCGCTGCCGAGCCGGGCTGGTGGTCAGACATCGTGCAGGATCACTTCAGCGGATGGGACGATGCGCTCCCTCTGGTCACGAGATTGGGATTGCCCAGCAGTTGCGGTCCCTGGCCGGTCCAAAGGCTTTCGACCGGAGAGAGCCAACGGTTGGCACTTGTACGGGCGCTGATGCTGCGGTCGCGGGTTCTTCTCCTGGACGAGCCGACGTCGGCACTCGATTCGGCATCGACGGCGGCCGTGGAATCCTTGATCGCCGAACGCATTGCGAATGGAACGAGTGTGGTTTGGAGCACTCACGACAGCGCCCAGGCCAGCCGTGTTGCGTCAAGGATATTCGTGATGAGCGCCGACGGTCGCATCGGGGACAACCGGCCGTGACTTACATCCAGCTGGCCTACGGTGATCTGGTCCTGCCCGCACTTCTTGTGGTGATGGACGGCACTCTCTCACTTGCTCTCCGACTCAGGCTCGAAAGACAACTGGCTATTGCGACCGTGCGGATGGTGGTTCAGCTGGTGCTCGTCGGATACGTGTTGACGTTCCTGTTTGCCGCAGTCTCGCTGCTCTGGACCGCCCTCGCTGCCTGCATCATGGTTCTGTTCGCATCACGAGAGATCATCGCGCGGCAAAAGCGGCGCCTGCCAGGTATGTGGACCTATGGCTTGGGCGCCGGATGCACGCTGCTCGCGGCCGGTACCGTCACGATTTTCTCGCTTCTGACGGAGCTTCGCCCGGATCCCTGGTATCATCCGCGCTATGCGCTGCCATTGCTGGGCATGATCCTGGGCAACACCATGACTGGAATAAGTCTGGGCCTGGATGCGCTGACCAATGGCTTGGTGCGTGAACGGGCCGCCGTGGAAGCCAGCCTTGCTCTTGGCGGGACGCGATACCAGGCGCTGCTGCCTGTCCTGCGCGATGCGATGCGGAGCGGACTGATGCCGACCATCAACGCGATGGCCGCGATCGGCCTTGTCTCTTTGCCGGGAATGATGACCGGCCAAATCCTCGCAGGCGTCGAACCGATCGACGCCGTCAAATATCAGCTCTTGATCATGTTCTTGATCGCCGGCGGGACCGGATTGGGAACTCTCGCTGCGGTGCTGGGAGGCGCTCGTCTTCTTACCGATCATCGGCACCGACTGCGCCTCGATCGTGTTCTCGCTGAAAAGTCCGCTTAGATGCCTGGGTTCGGTCTCTGCATCGGGCTTGTCGTCTACTCGGCGGCTTCTGGCGCATGCATGCCGTACCCTCGTTCGACCAAACATTCCTCGGCAAGCGCCGGCTGCTCGCCATCAGGCAGCCCCCGCCCCTTCACCAGGCCGAAGATCGCGGGGATCACGACCAGCGTCAGCAGCGTCGACGAGATCATGCCGCCGATCATCGGCAGCGCGATGCGCTGCATGATCTCCGATCCCGCACCGGTGCTCCACATGATCGGCAGCAGGCCGGCCATGATGGCGACCACGGTCATCATCTTGGGACGGACGCGCTCGACCGCGCCCACCATGATGGCGTCGTGGAGGTCGCGTCGGGTGGCGGCGCGGCCCTCGGCGCTGCGCCCTGCCTTCATCTCGGCGAGCGCGTGATCGAGATAGATCAGCATCACGACACCGGTTTCGGCGGCAACGCCAGCGAGCGCGATGAAGCCGACGGCGACCGCCACCGACAGGTTGAAGCCGAACCACCACATCATCCAGATGCCGCCGACCAGCGCGAACGGCAGCGACAGCATCACGATCAGCGTCTCGGTCAGCGCCCTGAAGTTCAGGTACAGCAGCAGGAAGATGATCGTCAGCGTCACGGGCACGACGATCTTCAGGCGGGCGGCGGCGCGCTGCAGATATTCGTACTGGCCACTCCAGACCACATAGGTGCCGGCGGGGAACTGGATGCTCTCCGTCACGGCGCGCTGCGCGTCGGCGACGTAGCTGCCGATGTCGCGATCGCGGATGTCGACATAGATGTAGGTCGCGAGCTGGCCGTTCTCGGTGCGGATCGAGGTCGGTCCGCGCGCCGGCTCGACCTTGGCGACCTCGCCGAGCGGCACGGCGCCGCCCGCCGGCATCGGCACCAGGATGTCGCCAGCGATCGCCTTGGGATTGTCGCGGAGGTCACGCGGATAGCGCATGTTCACCGTGAAGCGCTGGCGGCCTTCCACGGTGGTCGTCACCGTCTGGCCGCCGAGCGCGGCGGCGATGGTGTCCTGCACGTCCTGGATCAGGATGCCGTAGCGCGCGAGCGCCTCGCGATCCGGGACGATCTCGAGATAGTAGCCGCCGATGCCGCGCTCGGCGTAGGCCGACGACGTGCCCGGGACGGTCTTGATCACCCGCTCGACCTGCCGCGCCAGCCGGTCGATCTCCACGAGGTCGGTGCCCATGACCTTGACGCCGACAGGCGTGCGGATGCCGGTGGACAGCATGTCGATGCGGGCCTTGATCGGCATGGTCCAGGCGTTGGAGACGCCGGGAAACTGCAGCGCCTTGTCCATCTCCGCGATCAGGCTGTCGATGGTGACGCCGGGGCGCCAAGCCTCCTTCGGCTTCAGATTGACCACCGTCTCGAACATCTCGGTCGGCGCCGGATCGGTCGCCGTCGCCGCCCGTCCCGCCTTGCCGTAGACGGAGGCGACCTCGGGGAACGACTTGATGATGCGATCCTGCGTCTGCATCAATTCGGCGGCCTTGGTGACGGAGATGCCGGGCAGCGTGGTCGGCATGTAGAGCAGCGTGCCCTCGTTCAGGGTCGGCATGAACTCGGTGCCGAGCCGGCTTGCCGGCCACGTCGTGACGGCGAGCACGGCGACCGAGGCCAGGATCACCAGCGTCTTGGCGCGGAGCACGCCCTTGATGACGGGACGGTAGATCCAGATCAGGAAACGATTGATGACGTTCCGGCTCTCCGGCACGATCCGGCCGCGGACGAAGATCACCATCAGCGCCGGCACGAGCGTCACGGACAGAAGGGCCGCCGCGGCCATCGAGAACGTCTTGGTGAAGGCGAGCGGGCTGAACAGCCGCCCCTCCTGCGATTCGAGCGTGAAGATCGGCATGAACGACACGGTGATGATCAGCAGGCTGAAGAACAGCGCAGGCCCGACTTCGGAGGCGGCATCGATCAGGGTCTGCACGCGCGATTGATCGGGCCCGGCGCGTTCGAGATGCTTGTGGGCGTTCTCGATCATCACGATGGCGGCATCCACCATGGCGCCGATCGCGATCGCGATGCCCCCTAAGCTCATGATGTTCGAGCCGAGACTGAGCAGCTTCATGGCGCCGAACGCCATCAGCACGCCGACCGGCAGCATCAGGATCGCGACCAACGCGCTGCGGACATGCAGCAGGAACACGATGCAGACCAGCGCGACGACGACGCTCTCCTCGAACAGCGTATGCTTGAGCGTGTCGATGGCGGCGTAGATAAGGCTGGAGCGGTCGTAGACAGGCACGATCTCGACCGATTTCGGCAGGCTGCTCGCAATCTCCTTGAAGCGCTTCTTGACGTTCTCGATGACGTCGAGCGCGTTGACACCGAAGCGCTGCAGCACGATGCCGCTGGCGACCTCGCCCTCGCCGTTCAGCTCGGTGATGCCCCTGCGCTCGTCCGGCCCGAGCTCGACATGGGCGACGTCGCGGAGCAGCACCGGCGTGCCGTTGCTGGTCTTCAGCGCGATGTTGCCGAGATCGTTGATGCTCTTGATATAGCCCTTGCCGCGGATGACATATTCGAACTCGGCGAGCTCGACGGTGCGCCCGCCGACATCGGCGTTGCTGGCGCGGATGGCGTCTCGGATCTTCTGTAGGCTGATGCCGCGGTCGCGCATCCGCTGCGGATCGAGCACCACGTTGTACTGCTTGACGAAGCCGCCGATGCTCGCGATCTCGGCGACGCCTTCGGCCTTGGCCAGCGCGAACTTCAGATTCCAGTCCTGGATCGTCCTGGTGTCGGCGAGGTTCAGCTCCTTCGACACCACCGCGTACTGGTAGACCCAGCCGACGCCGGTCGCATCGGGCCCGATGGTCGGGCTGACGCCGGCGGGCAGCCGCGACGCCGCGCCGTTGAGGAATTCCAGGACGCGCGAGCGGGCCCAGTAGATGTCGGTGCCGTCCTCGAAGATCACGTAGACAAAGGACACGCCGAAGAAGGAGAAGCCGCGCACCACCTTCGATTTCGGCACGGTGAGCATCGCCGTGGTCAGGGGATAGGTGACCTGATCCTCGATCACCTGCGGCGCCTGGCCGGGATATTCGGTGTAGACGATGACCTGCGTGTCCGAGAGATCCGGGATCGCATCCAGCGGCAGATGGACGAGCGCATAGAGACCGGCAGCCGCCGCAAAGCCGGTGCCGAACAGCACCAGCAGCAAATTGCGCGCCGACCAGGCGATGATGCGGGCGATCATTTGTGCTCTCCCGTCGCATGGTCCGGTCCGGGAGCTGGAGGCGCGGCCTCGGCAAAGCCCTTGAGCGCGGCCTTGAGATTGCTTTCCGCATCGATCAGGAAGTTGGCGGATGTGACCACGGCCTCGCCGTCTGCGAGCCCGTCGCGCACCTCGATGTAACCGCCGCCGCGCCGGCCGAGCTTCACCTCGCGCGGCTCGAAGCGCCCTTCCCCCTTGTCGACGAGAACGGCCTGGCGCGTGCCGGTGTCGAGCACGGAGCTGTCCTGGATCACCAGCACGGGCGCGGCGTCGGCGGTGTCGATGTTGGCATCGACATACATGTCCGGCAGCAGCGCCGCATCTGGATTGGCAAGCTCGATCCGGACGCGCACCGTCCTGGTGTCGCGGTTCACCTGCGGATAGACGACGGCAATCTTGCCGCTGAAGACGCGGCCGGGAAAGCTCCGCGCGCGCACCGCCACGGACTGCCCGACCGCGACATTGCCGAGATCGCGTTCGGCAACGTCGACCAGGGCCCAGACGACCGAGGTGTCGGCGATCCGGAACAGCACGTCGCCGGGATTGGCCCTCATGCCGTCGATCGCGTTGCGCTCGAGCACGATGCCATTGCGCGGCGCCGACCAATGGATGGTGACGGGCGCGACGCGCGTCCGCTCCATCTCGGCGATCACGGATTCGGGGACGTCGAGATTGACCAGCCGTTGCCGCGAGCCGCGGCCGTAGACCTCGACGCCGCCCACCGTCTTGGAGGTGATCGTCGCGAGATATTCGGCCGCTGCGGAGGCGACGGCCGAACTGTAGATCTCCATCAGCGGCTGACCCGCCTTCACGCGCGTGCCGGTGGTGACGTCGGCGACCTTCTGCACAAAGCTTTCCGCGCGCATCGCGATCACCGACACGCGGCGCTCGTCGAGCTGGATCGTGCCGGGCGCCTTGACCGCCACGCGGATCGCGCGGCGCTCGACCGGCTCGGATTTCACGCCGGTGCGCTGGATCTTGCCCGGCGACAGCTTCACCGTGCCGTCGTCGGCGTCATCGCCTTCGTAGACGGGGACGTAGTTCATCCCCATCGGATCCTTCTTCGGCACCGGCGAGGTGTCGGGCAGGCCCATGGGATTGCGATAATAGAGGATCTTTCGCGATGATTCCACCTGCGCCGGCTTCGGAGCCGCCGCGGCCACCTGATCGTCGTCGTAGACCGGCAGATAGTCGCGGCCGCGGTCGTCCTTCCTTGGACCGGCGGACCACAGCGGCGCGCCGCTGGGATCGCGATAGTAGAGCGGAGTTCGCTCCGCCTGGGCCGCAGCCGGGGACACCTCGGCATGAACGGACCAGCGTCCGTCGTTCGAGGACCAGTAAGCGAAGGCGAGGCCACCGCCGAGAGCGAGAATCGTCAGGAGACGCAACGTCTTCATGATGTGTCTTCGCGCGGCGTGCGCGCGTCCATGTGAATGGGAAAGAGGGGTTCGGACGCCGCTTGCGGCGTCCGAACGCTCACTTGGTCGCCGTGACGATCACCTTGCCGGTGACCGTCTCCGCCTCGCCCTGCACTTTCGCCGACAGCGTCACCTGGTAGCGGCCCGCCATCGGCAGGTCCGTCCGGAAGGCGTAGACGCCCGGCTCCTGCGAGGGCAGCGGCGCCACGGCCGATTCCATCTCGGCCATCCCGTCCGGGGCCATGTCGACGCGGGTCTTGAAGATGACTGCATCGGCGACCGGCTTGCCGGTCTGCTTGTTGGTCAGCCGAACCGAGAGCGTGACGTCGTCGCCCTTCTTCATTTGCCCAGTTACGGGCTCGAAGGCGTAGTCGCCAGCGCCCGCCATCGCGGCGGAAACGGCAAGCGAAAGGGTGGCGGCGAGCGCCGCAGTGCTGAATTTGGCAAGCATTGTCCTGTCCTCATGATCTGATCTTTCGCCGTGGCGCAGGAAGCGCGCACGTCAGTCCTCGCGCGCGCGGCAGGCCGCACGCGTCTTCAGGGCTTGGCGAGATCAGGTTCGAGGAGGCCGGAAGGGAGGACTGCCGCCGCCGATGGTGACGACCTGATCCTCAGGGATGGGAAGCGTGCTGGCGGCGATGGCGAGATGGCCGAAGGCGACGGGCCTGATGTCGGCGAGCGCGATCATCCCGCCGACGCAGCAGAAACCCATCCCGCATTTATAGCCATCCGTGTTGGAGGCCGGTCCCTTCATGTCCGGGCAGCAATCGTCCATCGCCACCGCGGCGTCGGCGCTCATCTGCATGGCCGCCTGCATGTCGTCCTGCGACATGGCGAGATGGGAAGCCGACGCGCCAACGGGCAGCATCGCCAAGGACATGGCGATGACGAATGCCAGGATGGTACGGACGAACCGCATCAAGATCAGCTTACCTTCGGACCGGAAACCTCACTTTTGTACCATACTCCGGCGCCGGAGGCATTCGTTGATCCCGGTCAAGCATTCGTGAGCGAGGCCCGCCCCGTGGGCTCCGGCTCAGATCTTCGGGATCTTTGCCCGCTCCACCACGCCGGTCCATTTGGCGATTTCGGTCTCGATCAGCTTCTTCATTTCCTCCGGCGAGCTGCCGCGAACCTCGCCGCCGACGGCCGTCTCCAGACGCTGCTTGAGCTCGGGGTCTGCCAGCGCATCCAGCGTCGCGGCATTGAGTGCGGCGATGATGGCGGGCGGCGTTCCCTTCGGCGCCAGCAGGCCGGCCCAGGTGCGCACGTCGTACCCCTTGATGCCGGCTTCCTGCACGGTCGGGACGTCGGGCAGCAGCGCGGTGCGCTTCGGCGAGGTCACCGCAAGGCCGCGGATCGCGCCGCTCTGGATCTGCGGGGCGAGCAGGACGGGCGTTCCGACGATGACGGGAACGTCGCCGCCCAGCAGCGCGGTGGTGGACTGGGAATCGCCCCGATACGGCACGTGCACGATCTCGACGCCGGCGGCGGCGTTGAGCAATTCACCCGCAAGGTGATGGGTGCTGCCGAAGCCGACCGATCCGAAGCTGAGCGAACCCGGCTTCGCCTTGGCCATGGCGATGAGCTCGCTCAGCGATTTTGCCGGGTAGTCGTTGCGCACGGCGATGACGAGCGCATAGTAGACCAGCGTCGAGATCATCTCGAAGCTTTCGGCGGGCTGGTAGGCCAGGCTCTTGTAGGTCGCCGCGGAAATCGCGTGCGCGCCGGTGACGAGGCCGAGCGTGTAACCGTCAGGTGCCGCCTTGGCGACCGCGTCCGCTGCGATGTTGCCGCCGGCGCCCGGCTTGGCCTCGACGATGATCGGCTGCCCGAGCTTCTTGGAGAGCCCGTCGGCGATGATGCGCGACAGCGTGTCGGCCGCGCCGCCGGCGGCGAAGCCGTGCAGCAGGCGGATCGGGCGCGACGGATAGGCGTCGGCGAACACCGGTGTGGTCGCAAGAAAACCGCTGAGCAGAAAAATGGCCGCAGCAAGCCGCTTCATCCCTCGCATGGATGCTTCTCCCTCAATTGTTCTATCGTTGGCCGCAACGCGCGCGGCGTCTTCAAGTCGTGATCGAAGCCGTTAAAGTGTGAGCATGATCCATTCGGAAAGCCGCTTCACACTCTTCCGGATCATGCGCTAACGCGCGAACTCCGTGCATTCAGGCGACGGCGGCATGCCCCAGACGTCGCGTGGCAGCCCGACCCAGACTTTGGGCCGCTGCGGACGATCGCGGTGCCAGGGCCGCGGCTCGAAATAGCCGAGCGCCTCGTCGGTCATGCGGTCGAGATCGCAGAACAGCTCGACCAGATGACCATCGGGATTGCGGTGATAGATCGCGGTGTTGTGGCCGGGGCCGTGGCGAACCGGACCCCAGAGCACGGGCAGCTTGTGCCGCGCGAGATGATCGCAGGCCTGATGCATGTGCTCGGGGCCCCGCAGCTCGAAGGCGAAATGATGAAGACTGCGGACAGGCGCGCGGGCGAAGTTGAGCGTGTGATGCTCGAAGCCGCTGCGCATGAAGACGAAGCGGTCCTCGATCCAGTCGGAGACCCGCAGGCCCATCAGGTTCGCATAAAACTCCGAAGCGGCTTTCGGATCGGGCGTGCGCAGCGCGACATGGCCGAGCTTGGCGACGGCGAGCGCGCCGATCCGCTCCTGCGCGGGCGTCGGCGTCCAGCCCTGGATCAATTCGAAGCGCGTCCCCTCGGGGTCGCTGAAGGACAGCAGGCTGGAGACACCGGGCAGGACATCGCTGTGGATCTCGGGCCGCAGATCCGCCTGCTTCAGCGCGGCGCCCAGCGCCTCCAGCTGGACATCAGGCGATATCTCGAAAGCGATGCTCTTCAGCGCGGCATCGCCGGGCTCGATCACCAGCGAGAGCTGCTCGGAATCGTTGGCGAGGAACAGGCGTTGTCCGTCGCGGGCAACGAGGCCGAGACCGATCACGCCGCGGTAGTAATCGAGCAGCCTCTCCGGATCTGGCGAGGTGAAGGTCGCGTGCCGCAGCCGGGTGAAGCGTGCGATGGGTGCTTGTGTCGTCATCGTGCGGTCCACCCCCTCATGGAATCATGATGATCTTGCCGAGCGCGGAGCCCTGCTCCAGCAGCGTATGCGCCTTGCTGACCTCGTCGAGCCTCAAGACGGCCGAGATCGCCGGCTTGATGGCATTGCGGCCCAGCGCCTCGATCACGTTGCGCATCAGGGCGCGGCGCCCGTCGCGATCATGATCGTAAATGTGGAAGGAGAAGCAGCGTATCGCCGGACAAATGTCGAGATGATCGCGCATCGCCGCCATCAAATTCTCGTCCGGCAATCCGGCAAAGGCATTGTACGACAGCAGCGTGCCCCATTTGCCGAGCGCGCCGAGATAGGCGGTGAATTCCGGCCCGCAGACGTGATCGAGCACGAGGCCGACACCCTCGCCGTCAGTCAGCTCGCGGGTGCGTGCCACCACGTCCTCACTGCGATAGAAGATGATGTGATCGGCACCGTTCGCCTTGGCAAACGCGGCCTTCTCCTCCGTCGAGACCGTGCCGATGACGGTCATCCCGGCGAGCTTCGCCAACTGCACCAGCGCGGTGCCGACGCCGCCGGCAGCCCCAATCACCAGCACGCTTTTGGGGGCGCGCGGATGGCGGCATTCATGCAGCAACGCGTAGGCGACCTGGTAGTTCGACAGGCACACCGCGGCTTGCAGATCCACATTGTCCGGCAGCGTATGCACGGCATCCGCGGGCGCAACGACATAGTCGGCATAGCAACCGCCGCGCTGGGAGAGATCGCGCGCGCTCAGCAGCACCTTCTGTCCGATCGCAAAGCCCTCGACACCGGGCCCGAGCGCGGAAATGCGTCCCGCGACGTCATTGCCGGGATTCGCCGGCAGCGGCGGCATCCATTTGTAGACGCCGCGCCGGATCAGCGCATCGGGCTGCCCGACGCCGAACGCCTCGGCCCGAATCTGCACCTGGCCAGGTCCGGGCACGGGCACCGGAAGCTCGACCACCTCAAGTGCCTCCGGCCCACCCGGCTGACGCACCAGCACCGCCTTCATGATCTCCTCGGCCTCCCAACCCATATTTTCGAAAATCATACCGTTTACGAAAATTATTGCAAGATGGTCGTTGGCGCGGCATCTTGGGCCATCGATTCATTGGCAGAGCCATGCCCGACAGCGCCATTCGTCCCCGCAAGGAATTCGGCAAGACCATCGCCGCCGACATCACCCATCGGCTGCGCGAGGAGATCATTGCCTGCGCGCTTCCGCCGGGCGAGCCACTGCGCTTCGACGTGCTGCGCGAGCGGTTCGGCGCCAGCTTTACGACGCTGCGCGAGGCGCTGACCGCACTCGCCGCCGAAGGCCTGGTCGACGCGCAGGAGCAACGCGGCTTTCGCGTCGCGCCGGTCAGCCGCCAGGATCTGATCGAAATCACCGACGCGCGGGTGCTGGTGGAAGTGGAATTGATCCGCCGCTCGATCCAGAGGGGCGATGACGATTGGGAAATCGCCGTGATATCCACACTGCATCGGTTGAAGCGAATCGAGCAGCGCGATCCCGAACATCCCCTGCGCGATCCCGAATGGAAGATCGCGCACCGCCAATTCCACCAGGCGCTGGTCTCCGCCTGCGGCACCGCCACGCTGCTCGCCATTCGCGCCGAGCTGTTCGACCGTGCCGAGCGCTACCGGCATCTGTCGGCCAATTTCCGGCCGCGCCCGCGCGACAAGGCCGGCGAGCACCAGGCCATCATGCAGGCCGCGATCTCGCGCAATGCCGATCTCGCCGTGCAGCTGATCGAGACGCATATCCGCTCGACCGCCGACAACGTCGCGACCTACGCCGCGCATCTGCTCGACACTGAATAGGCGGGCAGCATTTTCGCGCGGTGGGCTTGCGCCGCGCCTTATTTTCGAAAATAATATGGTATATCGAAAATTAGAACCCTTGGGGCGTGACCATGAAGCTATTGTCGTTCTTGGACGGAAATCGGGAAAGCTGGGGCGCCGTTGTCGAAAACGGCGTGGTGGATCTCGGCCGCGCCCTGCCCCAGTACCCGACGCTTGCGGACTTCCTGGGCAGCGACGACTACGCCAAGCGCGAGGCGATTGTCGCCGGACGCAAGCCGACGATTGCGCTGAGCGACGTCAAATATCTTCCCGTGATCCCGCGGCCGGAAAAGATCGTCTGCGCCGTTCGCAATTATCTCGACCACCACAACGAAGCCGTGGCGTTCGGCATGAAGCGCGAGATCACCGAGTTTCCGCCGATCTTCCTGCGGGTCTGGCGCTCCCAGGTTGCGCACAACGCGCCGGTGATCCGGCCGAAGGTTTCGGACAATTTCGACTGGGAGGGCGAGCTCGCCGTCGTCATCGGCAAGGGCGGCCGTCACATACGCCAGGCCGACGCCTGGAGCCACGTGGCGGGCTACTCGATCTACAACGACGTCAGCGTGCGCGACTGGCAGCGTCATGCGCAGCAGATCGCCTCGGGCAAGAACTTCGTCGGCACCGGCCCGTTCGGCCCCTGGCTGGTCACGCCGGACGAGATCGGCGATCCCACCAAGCTCAAGCTGGAGACGCGCGTCAACGGCGCGACCGTGCAGTCCTCCGACACCTCGATGCTGATCTTCTCGATCCCGCGGCTGATCGAATATTGCTCAACGATTTTCGACCTCGTTCCCGGCGACGTCATCGCGACAGGCACGCCGGCCGGCGTCGGCTTCACCCGCAAGCCGCCGGTCTTCCTCAAGCCCGGCGATGTGGTCGAGGTCGAGATCGAGAATATCGGCGTGCTCCGCAATCCCGTCGTGGACGAGGCGTAAGGCCACTCATGTCCTACGACATTCGAAAGACCACGCTCGGCGTCGAGACCATCTGGCACGAGCGCGGACCACGGCTGGAGACGCCGCTTCTGGTCGGCACCGCCATCGCGATCATCCGCAATCCCTTCGCCGGCCGCTACGAGCCCGACCTGATGCCGTTCCAGGCGTCCTTGCGCCAGCTCGGGCGCGAGCTTGCGACACAGCTGATCGCGCAGCTCGGCGGCGCGGAACGCATCGAAGCCTATGGCAAGGGCATCATCGTCGGCGAGGACGGCGAGCTCGAGCATGGCGCCGTCTGGCACGAGGCCGGCGGCCACGGCATGCGCGAAGTGCTGGGACAGCCCAAGGCGATCGTGCCCGCGGCGAAGACGATCGGCGGCCCCGGCACGCGGCTCATGGTTCCACTCGGTCATATTCACGCCGCCTATGTCCGCAGCCATTTCGGCACCGCCGAGATGACACTGTGGGACGCGCCACGCCGCGACGAGCTCGCCTTCGGCCTCGTAATGGCCACCGGCGGCCGCCCCCACGCGCGGATCGGCGGTCTCAAGGCCTCGGAGATCTCCGTGCACGACGGGCAGCGGTGAGGCTGCCCGCTCAATGCGCGCCGCACCGGCAGCGCTCGTAGTCCGCGGGATCGTGGCTGTTGACGATGCTCACGCGGTCGCCGTGATCGCGCTTCAGCGTGCGCAGCCGTTCCTGGTTGGCGATCCGCATGTCGCGGTCCATGTCGCCGCGGCGCTGGAAGTAGCCGAGCATCAACGGCATGCGCGGCGATGCGTCGAGCTGGGCGTGATGGAAATAGCTGTCTCCGGCATGCAAGAGCCATTTGTCGCCCGAGCGCACCGCAATGCCGCAATGGCCGAGCGTGTGGCCGGCAAGCGGGATCATCAGGACGTCCGCCTCCTTGTCGCCGAGCGCGCGGACGCCCTTGAAGCCGAACCAGTCCTCGCCGGCTTCGCCATAAAATGCCCAGCGCGGTCCGTGGCTCCACTGGCCCGTGACATAGCGCCCTTCGGGCGGTGCAGGCTTGCGCAGCACCGCCATGTCGTATTCGGCGCGATGGACGTGGATCGCGGCGTGGGGAAAGTCGGGCACGCCGCCGGCGTGGTCGCGGTCGAGATGCGTCAATAGCACGTGGCGCACGTCCTTGGGTGAATAGCCGAGTGCCCTCACCTGCTCGGCCGCCGTCTCCGCGGGATCGAGTCGTGGCGCGGTCTGCCGCACCCACCGCCGCCCCAGCCGCTCGGGCGATGCGATGTCGTCGAGACCGATGCCGGTGTCGACCAGAGCGAGCCCGTCATTCGTTTCCATCAGCAGGCAGTGGCAGACGAGGCGGGCGCGCTGGAACAGGCTGCCGTTGCCGTTCACCAGGCGGCGGCCGATCGGGCACATCGTGCCGGTGTTGAGATGGTGGATCTTCATCGCGTGTCCCTGCCGGTTACGAGCAGGGCGTTCTTGCCATCGTTCATGGCATAGGTAAAATATCGAGTATTGATATTATCTCTAGGTCAATCCTATGGATATCCGCGAGCTTCGCTACTTCGCCGCCGTCTACCGCGAACGCAACCTGACCGCGGCCGCGCGGGCCTGCTTCGTGTCGCAGCCCTCGATCTCGACCGCGATCACCCAGCTCGAGGCCGAGCTCGGCACCACGCTGTTCGTCCGGCACAAGAAGGGCGTCGCGCCGACCGCCTCGGCCGAGCAGTTTCACGCCCTCGCCCGCCGTATCATCGACGAGACCGATGCCGCGCGCGCCCTGTTCAGGAAGCCGAGCACCAAGACGAATGTCACGCTCGGCCTGATGCGCACGCTCGACGTGCCCCGGACCATCGCGCTCTTGAAACCGCTGACGGCGCGCAGCGACGTTTCACTCCGGCTCGTCGGCAGCGACGAGCCCGCCGATGCACGCATCATCTCGAAGAGCATGCTGCGCAAGGAGGAGCAGTTCGTCGCGCTGTGGAGCGAGCGCTATGTCGCGGCGCTGCCGCCGTCGCATCCGCTGACGCTGAAGGACAAGCTTCGCACCGCCGATCTCGCCGGCGTGCCCCTGATTGATCGCTGCCATTGCGAGCAGAGCGCGTTCTTCGGCCGCGGTGCGCAGCGGCGGCAGACCGCGGCGATCGCGCAGTCGGAAGATTGGGCCATCGCGCTGGTCGCCGCAGGGGTCGGCATCGCCATCGTCCCCGAGGGCGTGGCGCGCGGCAATCCCGATGTCGCCGTGCGCGAGATCGAGGTCAAGGTGAAGCGCGAGGTCGGCCTCGCCTACCGCGCCTCGGCGCCGCTGGCGGATGCGCTGAAGGAATTCGTCGGGAAGCTGCAGAAGCGACGCGGGCCGGCTCGAACCGGGCGCCGCACTGGCACCCGCAAAGCCCTCAGCCCTTCGAAATGACCGCGCGCCCGTAAGGCGGCTGCGCCTGGACCGGCGGGTTGGCAGTCTGGGCGGCGAGCTCGCCGATCAGGCGGTCGGCGTCGGCGGCCATGCCGTCCGGGGCCTGGATCACCAGGCGCTCCAGCGCCCAGCGATAGGAGGAGACGCGCTGCTCCAGGCATTGCTGCACCCACTGCACGATCAGCGAGTTCTCCTGCATGCGCGCGACCGCGTCCTCCTTCTCCCTCGGCGAGAGCGCGGAGACGCGCGCCATGCTGGCGTCGCGCTTCCTGTCGAGGTCGATGACGCGGATCGCGGAGGCGAAGAACGGCTCGAAGCGGGTGATGTCGTTGCGCACGTCCTCCATCAGCTGCGCATAGCGCGAGGAATGCGAGCGGTGCGGCTCGTCGATGAGCGTGCGCCCGTACATGGTGCGGTCGAACACGATCTTCTGCCGCCAGGGCGATGGCATCGCCTTGTAGTCGCCGAACACGCTCTTCCAGGCGGGACGCGACAGCGGCGGCTCGATCATGGGATAGGCGAGGTCGCGCAGCTGGCGCTCCTCGTCGGTCAGCTGGAATTGCGAAGGCTTCAGGCCGACGCTGCCGGTGACCTCGGCGCCGAGCCAGCGATGCATGTCGTCGCTGCGCATGTCGGCGCGGGTGCGGCCGAAATCGCCACCGCTGCACGCGCCAAGGGTCGCAGCGAGCAGTGCGAGCAGGACGGCCGATAGAACGGGCCGGATCTGGCGGATGGTGTCCGGCATTGCACGAAGCCGGATGTCAGCGACGGCGACGACGGCGCCCCGGCGCTGTGCCCTGCTCCGGTCCGCGATCGCCGCTGGTTTCGTCGCTCTCGCGCTCGATGCGGATCACCGGGAGGATCAGAATCGTCCCCATGTCCGCGCGCGGTGTGACGTCCCCCGACGAGCCTACCCGGCGACCGGCCGGAAATTCGATGATGGTCCCCATGTCAGCTCTCTCAATTGCCGCGCGATCAAATACGCTCCTGCAACATGGCGATCATTAAGATCAGCTCATGGTTAACGGGGTGTAAACGTGCCTCTCGGACCGTAACCGCACGGGCCGGACCCGCCGTCCCGTTGCGGCACGAAATGGCCTCGAATTCAAGGATCCGCTTCACGCCTCGTTTTCCTTAACGAGCCTTTAAAGGAACCTGCGCTAGGCTCGCCCCGAGTATCTTTTCCGAGTTGCGTACGCCTCCATGACCAAGTCGCTGTTTCCCGGATTCGACGGGCTGATGAGCCTCTCCCGTCGCGAAGGCGTCGATGTTCGGCCGACGCTGCTGCGCGTGCTGACCGACCTCTATGTCCAGACGCGCGTCCACAGCGACGACGAACAGCGCCAGTTCATCGAGCTTGCGACGCGGCTGATCGACCAGGTCGACGATGCCACGCGCGCTTCCGTCAAGGCGAAGCTTGCGGTCTATCCGCAGACGCCCGTTCCGGTGCTGCAGAAGCTCGGGCTGGTCGCCGCCCAGGAAGGCCGCAGGGTTCCGCTTGCCCGCGAGATCCCCGCGTCCGCGCCGCCCCCCGCCCCGGTCCGCGCGCCGACCGAGGCCGAGCAGCGCATGGCCGCGAGCATGGCGATGCAGCCGAAGGACGCCGCCGAGATCCACGACATGTTCTTCCGCGCCGGTCCTTCCGAGCGCGCGCTGATCCTGCACAATCTGGCACAGACCCCGCTGAAGGCCGCGCCGCGGATTCCGACCGTGCGCGCCAAGCGCGCGATCCAGATCCTGGAGATGGCGGCGATCGCGGGCGACGTCGAGAACTTCGCGCTCGAGCTCGGCGACAGCCTGATTCTGCCTTCGCGCGTCGCAGCCCAGATCGTCGACGATGCCGGCGGCGAAGCGCTCGCCGTCGCCGCCCGCGCGCTCGACATGCCGAGCCCGAACTTCCAGCGCATTTTGCTGTTCTTCAAGCCGGCGATCGGCACCTCCGTTAACGAGGTGTACCGGCTGTCACGGCTCTACGACCGCCTCAGCGACCGCTCGGCGCTGGTGATGCTGGCGGCCTGGCGCGGCTCGACGCTCGCCGTCACCCGCGCCAAGTACCAGCCGTCGCTGCATGACAGCGAACGCCAGCGCGCACGCGCGGGCGGAAGCCAGACGCGACCGGCGGTGCAGCCGGGTTCCGCTCCCGGGGTGCGGACGGGCACCGGCGGATCGTCGGAGCGGTAAGGCGGGTTCTAAAGCAGCTTCGGGTCGTGCCCCGGACGCAGCGCTCTTCGGCGCTGCGCCGCAGAGCCGGGGCCCATCTCGCCGCGTCCATTCAAGCCGCCTTCCGGGTCCCGGCTCTGCGCGGCAACGCTGACGCGTCGCCGCTTGTCCGGGACACGGCGAGGCAGCAGCTACGTCTTCGCCAATTCCAGGAAATGCCGCCCGGCGCGGTCCTCGGTCTCCACGATCCAGGCGTCCGGGTCAAAGCGGATTTCCTTGTTCAGCCGTTCCTCGATGGTGTGCTCCGGCAAGGGCTGCGGCGACATCGGAACGAAGAAGCGATCGACGGGCCGGCCGTCGTCGTAAGAGGTCTGCGGCGCCGGCGCGTAGAGCATCGCCTGCCCGTCGAGCGTCGACACTTTCACGAAGACCGCCCCCGCCTCCTCGGCGCCGCGACGGCGAACCGCGCCGAACACGCCCTCGGTCTGGCACCGGCGCAGATAGGCGGCGACCCATATGTTGGATTTCAAACGCATGAGTCGGACGATAGGCCAGCGTGACGCGCGCCGCCAGTCTCGGCTCGTGCCCGTCAGACGTTGCGCAGGCCCTGCCCGCCGCGGATCTGGCGTGCGACGAGATATGACAGCGGCATCGCAAGCGCAAATCCCACCGCCACGGCGTAGGGGATGTTCCTGATGGCGTCGGCGGCGAAACTCGGCACCATCAGCACGACAATCAGGCTGACGCCTGCCAGCACCGTACCCAGCATGATCCAGACCAGGAGCGAGACCTTGAACATGACACCCTCTCTTCTTCGTTGAAGATGGGCGATCATGGTCACCGAGGCTGGCGGTCGTCATTGATCCCAAGCAAATCGCGCCTGCGGGACGCGGCCTGGCGTGCCTGCGCGAGAGCCTGAAGATTGATCCGCCTCAATGACAGCGGACGGCGCGGCTATTCGACGGGATGGCCGATGGCGGCGCCAAGCTCGCGCAGCAGGCGGTCGGACAGCTGGCCCGTGACCTGCATCTTGTGCTCACGCTCGAACTTCTGGATCGCGGACTGGGTCTCGCCGCTCATCGTGCCCGTGATCTTCAAATTGCCGTAGCCATATTCGGACAGCGCGCGCTGCACGCCCGCGATACGCCGTGCGGCGGGGCTCTGCGGCACGGGAATCGGAGCCGGCGGACGCATGGCGGAGGGCGGCGTCGAGGTGGTCGCCTTCACCAGATTGGTCATGGGATCGTTCGCGCGCGTCGATGCAGTCGCCTCGACCGGTTTCTCCACGGGCTTTTCGGCCGCTCTTTCAGCAGGTTTGGGCTCGGCGCGGAACTCGGTCGCGCGCGGCTCCAGCGGCGAGGTGTCGGCGCCGACGGGGCGCGGACGCGGCAAGGGATTGGGCAGCGACACGGACGACGGCGCGGGAATATTGATCACCGTGCCGAACATCGGCGCGGGATGCCGGCCGGTCTGCAGGAACAGCGCATTGGCAACGATCGCACCGATCGCGGCGACGGCGACGAGGCCGGCCAGCGTGTCCTTGGGGCTGTGCAGCAGCACACGCATCACGAGGTTGCGCTCGGTCTCGACGTCGACAACCGCGGCCTTGGCGCCACGACGGCGCGGAGCGGCTTCGTCCTTGTTAGACTTCCTAGGCACTTTTCTTCACCAAAGCGGGTTGGTCCTGAGTTTGGTCTTGAGACTCCTGGCGCAACACCGGCGTCAGGGTCGCGATCTTGCTCTCGCTCGCCTTCTCATCGGCCGGCTTGACTTGCGGCGGCGTGTAGACGAGCGGCAGCCTGACCGTGACGGCGGTGCCCTCACCCAGCTTGCTTTGTACCGTCAATTCGCCGAGATGCAACGCCACGAGGCTCTTCACGATCGAGAGTCCGAGGCCGGTGCCTTCGTGACGACGCTGATAGGTCTTGCCCGCCTGGAAGAACGGCGCGCCGATGCGCTTGAGATCGTCGGGCGCGATGCCGACGCCGGTGTCGCTGATGCGCAGCATCAGCTGCGATCCGGTCACCGCAGCGGAAACGGAAACCTGGCCGCCGCGCTCGGTGAACTTGATGGCGTTGGCGACGAGATTGAGCACGATCTGCTTGAAGGCCCTGGGATCGCCGGTCATGACAGGCAGGTCCTGCGGCGCGTCGGTGATGAGGTCGATGCCGTTCTCCCGCGCCTTCAGCGCCAGCAGATTGCAGCAATGCAAGAGCGAGGCGCGCGGCGCGAACGGCTCGGATGCGATCTCGAAATTGCCCGACTCCATCTTCGACATGTCCAGGATGCCGTTGACGACCGACAGCAGATGCTGGCCGGATGCGTTGATGAGCTCGGCATATTCCTTGCGCTGGGCCGCACCCAGCATCAAGGTCTGCTCCTGCGCGATCATCTCGGAGAAGCCGATGATGGCATTGAGCGGCGTCCGCAGCTCGTGGCTCATGGTGGCGAGGAAGCGCGTCTTGGCGGCATCGGCGGCCTCGGCGGCGCTGCGCGCCTGCTCCAGCGCCTGCTCGGACAGCTTGTGGTCGGTGACGTCGCGTATCACGGCGACGACTTCGGGCTCGCGCGGGACGTCGCGGCCCATCTCCGGATCGAGCGGGCGGCAGCGCATCTCGACCCAGAGAAAATCGATCTGACCGCGCTCGGAACCATCAGGCTCACGCCGCAGCCGGAACTCGACGCTACGCACGTCGCCGCGCGCGGCATCGGACAGCGCGGTGAGATAGGCCGGGCGATCGGCGACATGGACGCGGTCGAACAGGCCATGACCGAGCAATTGCGCCACTGATATGCCGAGCATGGCCTCCGCCGCCGGCGAGATGAACTGGACCGCACCGTTGCGCTGATGCCGCGAGACGACGTCGCTCATGTTGCGGGCCAGCAGGCGGTAACGCTCCTCCTCGCGCGACAGCAGCGCGACGCTGGTGCGCGCCAGCGATTCCGCGCCGAAGGCGAGTCCCGCGGCATAGAGCGTTGCCGAGGCGACGCCGAATGCCATCAGCACGCCGCGTTCTG
This sequence comes from Bradyrhizobium sp. UNPF46, assembly GCF_006658625.1. Lineage (NCBI taxonomy): Bacteria > Pseudomonadati > Pseudomonadota > Alphaproteobacteria > Hyphomicrobiales > Nitrobacteraceae > Bradyrhizobium > Bradyrhizobium sp. UNPF46. The sequence goes on along the minus strand of NZ_LFJB01000054.1, from coordinate 6,655 downwards.
CGGCGGTCGTGTCTGCGGAGGGCAGCCAGCCGAGCTGGCTGCCGAGAATCAGCAGTCCCGCGCAGGACAACGCGAGCAAGGACGCGAAGGCGGCGACGCGGCGCGAGGCCGACAGCGCGGCCTCGAGGGGAACCACGACCAGCCAGACCGCGGCGAATGAGTCGATGCCACCCGTAGAGCCCGCGACCGCCATGATCAGGCCGGCCAGCGCCAGCGACGACAGCACATGCGCGCCTTCATAGTGGCCGGTGCGCGACAGGAACCAGGACAGCAGGATCGGGGCGATCAGCCAGGCGAAAGCGGCAACCTCGACCGCGCTCGGCGCGCCACGCAGGACGAGATAGACCGGGAATGCGGCGAAGGCGGCCAGGCTGCCCAGCAGCCGCGGCGCCATGAAGGCACGATGCCGCGCTCGCATCAGCGCATCGTAACGCGCGGAGGGATGCAGCAGTGCATCGAGACAATCGCGGATGATACTCAAAACTGTCACGGGTCTCGCGCTTCGGCTCAATCGTCTGAGAAGACGCGCCGGAACGCCTCCTTGTCGTTGAGCCACCGTGTCAGAGCGACCTTAAACGAGTGCTAAGGCGGCACGGCACGCGGCCGGACGCCGGGACATCGCGGGGCTTTTTAGACGATTTGACGACGTCTTCGGCGAGGATGGTGAACACAGGGTTTCACGCTCACCGGCATGGTTTCGAATTGGTGGATGCAGGCGAGCCAGCGGAAATACGGGCGCGGGCGTCAATCGAAAATTTACGACAGCGTCGATCGCGAAGAATTTTGCGTAAATTTTCCGCGAATTAAGCTCAAGGCAATCACTTGCGATTTATCGAGAGTTGCTAGGTCCGACTTCCGCGGAGATCGCCGCGGAAGGGATCGAACGTACAGGTCGACAAGATGCGCTTTCTGCTCCGCATCACATTCTGGCTCGGGCTGGTGCTGGTGCTCCTGCCCAGGGACAAGACACCCGAATCGGAGAAGCTGCCGCAGATCGGCGCCGCCGACGCGGTGCAGGCTGCGACTGCGGCCGTCTCCGACATGACCCAGTTCTGCAAGCGCCAGCCGGCAGCCTGCGAGGTCGGCGGGCAGGCCGCGACCATCATCGGCCAGCGCGCCCAGGACGGCGCGCGCAAGATCTACCAGATCATCAACGACAAGAAAGAGCAGATCAGCAACGACAAGAACGACAAGCCCGACAAGAAGGCGCCCGACCATACCGGCTCGATCGCGATGGTCGGCGAAGGCGACGCCATTTCGAGCGAAGCGCCGCGCGACACGCTGAGCCAGGATGACCTCGCGCTGGAATGGCGCGGCCCGCAGCCGGCGAATTAGCGCCCAAACCCTATCGATTTCGGCTTCCTCCATCCCTATATTGGCGTGAAGCGGGAACCTTGGGTCAGCATGGCGACGATCGACGAAATCAGAGACAATTTCGAGCTTCTGGACGAGTGGGACGACCGTTACCGGTACGTCATCGAGCTCGGTCGTACCCTGGAACCGATGCCCGAGGCCGAGCACTCCGCCGAGAACAAGGTGAACGGCTGCGTCAGCCAGGTCTGGCTGCAGAAGCTGGTCGACCGCAGCAAGGGCGCACCGATTCTGAGATATCGCGGCGACAGCGACGCACATATCGTGCGCGGGCTGGTGGCCATCGTTCTCTCGCTCTATTCGGGCCGCACGCCGCAGGAGATTCTCGATACCGACGCGATCGCCGTGTTCAACGAGTTCGGCTTTCGCGATCACCTGACACCGCAGCGCTCCAACGGCCTGCGCTCGATGGTCGAGCGCATCAAGACCGACGCGAAAGAGGCGCTCGCGGAAGCATCGTAGATCCGCGTGACGAGGAGTACGTCCCGAACCACGCAGCAAACTTCCGTAGGATGGGCAGAGCGAAGCGTGCCCACGATTTGCGTGTGATTGGTGAGGATTCGTGGGCACGGCGCTTCGCGCCTTTGCTCACCCTACGAGATCCAGCGCGCGGCTCTACTTCCCCTTCTTCCGCTGCTGCTGTCCGAGGCCCATCTGCTTGGCCAGTTGCGAGCGCGCCACCGCATAGTTCGGCGCGACCATGGGATAGTCGGCCGGCAGGCCCCATTTCTCGCGGTATTGCTCCGGCGTCATGTTGTACTGCGTGCGCAGATGGCGCTTCAGCGACTTGAAGCGCTTGCCGTCTTCGAGGCAGACCAGATAATCGGGCGCGATCGACTTCTTCAGCGACACCGCCGGCTTCGCCGGTTCGAGCGGGGCCGTCTCGGTGCGGCCTGACGACACCCGCACCAGAGCGCCGTGCACCTGGCTGATCAGGTTCGGAATCTCCGCGGCCGGCGTCGGATTGTTGCTGAGATAGGCCGACACGATGCCCGCCGTCAGCTCGATGAAATTCTTAGCCCCCGCATCCGACATGGGCCCGCCCCTCGCACTTTGCGCCTCTCGGGAAAGACGACGCTCGACTATTCCGTGTCAACAATACGTTCGGCTGAAATAAGACGGCCAGCAATACGATAGTTGACCAAGCAACACAGCGGCCGCGCTTTGCTCGCGCGCGAAGATCAGCCCCGCTGATCGAGATGGGTGCGCAGCTCGTCGATCGAGGCAAAGCGCATCATGCCCTCCGGCATCTGCGCTTCGATCGAACCGTCCGAATAGAGCGAATAGGCCATGCCGTCGACGACTCCTGATTTGAGCACGGTCACGGGCGGCTGCTCGGCCGGTGCCGGCGGTGGTGGCGGCGGCTCGGGAGCAGGCGGCGGGGCAGCCTCCGCAAAGGTCGACGGCGAGCGCGGCGGCGGCATCGGCCGGCGCGCGCCGGCCGGTGGCTCCGGCGGACGGCTGCGATCCGGCTTCGGCCAAGCATCGTCAAAGCTTGCAGGCGGAATGTCCGGCGCTTCACTCGGCTCCGGTTGCGGCGACGGCGTCTCGGTGGCCTTCGCCTCCGCGCGTTCGCGCTCCTTGCGCGAGGTCGAAGCGAACATCAGATTGCGCCGGCGCGGCGCTTCAGGAGCTACCGGCGGCGGAGCCTCCGGCTCCGGCGGCACCTCGACACGCGGACGCTCGCGCGCGGCAGCTTCACCCTGCCACGGCGGCGGGCCTGCGGCCGGTGGTGGCGGCGGCGGCGCCGGCTCCATCCTGGTCTCGGTCCTTGCCGCTGCGGCAGACATCGGATCAGGCGCGGCAGCGCCTGATCCAGCAAGCCCCGGCAACACAGGCCTGACCCGCACTTCGGACGGCGCGCCGGCCAGCCGGCGCGCAATGGCTTTCAGCTCCAGGACCACGACATGGAGGCCGATCAGTAACATCCCGGAGCAGACGCCGATGGTGCCGGAGACTATGAGGGGGCTGCCGAGGCTGAACTCCCTGACGGAGAAGCCAAACAGGATCGAAAGGAGGCCCGCCATGACGGCGAAAATCCCTGCGATCAACAGTGCCAAGGTCATCGAACTCACCCCCGGCCGCACATCCACACGCGACCCGTCGCGCCACGATACCGTCATACGGTGTTCCACGCCAACGGCCAATTGCAGGCAGCGTTCCTAAAGGGAAGGAAATCAGGGACTTATTCACATTCCCTTCAGCTACGGCCCGCTACTGCTGGTCCGTGCTCGAAATCCGGAATTGCTGCGTCGCATCAGGAATTTAGCCATAATGCCCAATTACTTGGTAATGGAACTGCGCTATAGGGAGTCCGGGGACCAGGCCGGCACGCACCAGCAGGCCCAAGAGGGGATTCCGGGGCACCGATAGCCATGACATCCATCACGACTTCGGCGATCGACACGCCTCAGCGGCGCTCGATCGAACGGACTTGCGACGATCTCGCCATGCTGGTGCTGGCTGCGGTCGCCGTCGTTGCAGGCTTGACCTTCCGCGACTACGGCCTCGGCTGGGACGACTACACCCACGCCGAATATGCCGATCTGCTGCTGCGCATGTTCGGTTCCGGCTTCAAGGACACCGCGGCGCTCTCCTTCGCCAATCTCTACATGTACGGCGGCGGGTTCGACATGGTCGCGGCCCTCCTGCACAAGATCATTCCGCTCGAATTATTCGAGACGCGACGTCTGGTCGGCGCCATCGTCGGCGTGATCGGACTTGCGGTGACCTGGCGCCTCGCCCGCCGCATCGGCGGGCCGCTGGCCGGTCTTGCCGCACTCCTGCTGCTCGCGCTGTGCCCGATCTTCTACGGCCACATGTTCATGAACCCGAAGGATGCGCCCTTCGCGGTCGCTATGATCATCCTGATGCTCGGCCTTGTCAGGCTCGCCGAGGAGTATCCGCAGCCGTCGCCGCGCACGATCCTGATCGTCGGCCTGGGCGCCGGCCTTTCGCTCGGCTGCCGCGTTCTCGGCGGGCTCGCGCTGGTCTACGCCATGCTCGGCTTCATCCCCCTGTTCCTGGAGGAGCTGCGCACCGAGGGTCTGCGCGAATCGGTCCGCCGCTTCGCTCATGTCGTCTATGTGCTGCTGCCCGGCCTCGCCTTCGGCTACCTCGTGATGGGCCTGATCTGGCCCTGGTCGATCATGGAGCCCGGCAATCCCTTCGAGGCGCTGACCTACTTCTCGCATTTCTTCGAGAAGCCGTGGAAGGAGATGTTCGACGGCGCGATCGTGTCCGTGCCCGACATGCCTTGGTCCTATCTGCCGACGCTGTTCGCGCTCCAGCTCCCCGAGGTGCTGCTGGTGCTGATGGGCGGCGCCGTGTTCAGCACCTTCGCCATGCTGCCGCGGAGCGAGGTTCCCGCGCGCCGCAAGACCATCATGCTGATGCTGACGCTGGCTGCGACCCTGCCGCTGGCGATCGCGATGGTGAAGCGGCCGGCGCTGTACAACGGCATCCGCCATTTCGTCTTCGTGATCCCGCCGATGGCGGTGCTCGGCGGCGTCGCTTTCGCCTGGGTCATGGAGCGCCTGCGCGCCAACCACCGCACCTGGCAGCCGGTCGTGCTCGCGACCTTCTGCTTCGGCCTTGCGCTGTCGCTCGCCGAGATGATCCGGCTGCATCCCTATCAGTACACGCATTTCAACCACATCGCCGGCACCGTGCGCGGCGCCGACGACCGCTTCATGCTGGACTATTGGGGCCTTGCGCTGAAGCAGGCCTCCGACGAACTGCGCGAGCAGTTGGTCGAGCGCCAGGAAGTGCCGCCTGCCGGCCGTAAATGGAAGGTCGCGGTGTGCGGCCCGCAGCGCCCCGCGCAGGTCGCGCTCGGGCCCGACTTCACCATCGGCTGGGATTCCAACGCGGCCGATTTCGCGATGACGCTGGGCGAGTTCTACTGCAAGGGCCTCACCGCGCCCGTCATGGTCGAGATCAAGCGCGACGACGTGGTGTTCGCCCGCGTCTACGACATCCGCGGCCGGAGCATTTCCAGCCTGCTGTCGATCCCGGCGCCGTAATAATTTTCTCCGAAACCGTGTAGCCCGGATGGGCGCAAGCGACATCCGGGCTCTCTCTCAGAGCGGCCCCGCATCATGCGGGCTACGCTTGACTGCCGCGCTTCTGACGCGCCTTGCTGCTGGCAGAGAGCGGTACTAGGCTCCGTCCCCGCAACAACGATGTTCGGAGAGACCAGCCATGTCGCCAGCGGAAGCGCGCCTGAAGGAAGTGCCGTCTGATATGACGGAGGCGGAGTGGCAGCAACGGGTCAATCTCGCCGCCTGCTATCGCCTGGTCGCGCTGTATGGCTGGGACGATCTGGTCGACACCCACATCTCCGCGCGCGTGCCCGGCCCCGAGCATCACTTCCTCATCAACCCCTACGGACTGATGTTCGACGAGATCACCGCCTCCAGCCTCGTCAAGGTCGACCTGCACGGCAACCAGCTTTCCGAGAGCGAGTACAGCATCAACCCGGCCGGCTTCACCATCCATTCGGCGATCCACGAGGTGCGCGAGGACGCGATCTGCGTGCTGCATCTCCACACGCTCGACGGCACCGCGGTGTCGAGCTCAGCCGAGGGCCTGTTGCCGCTGAACCAGACCGCCCAGCTCGTCACCCACGACCTCGCCTATCACGATTATGAAGGTATCGCGCTCGACCACGACGAGCGGCCGCGGCTGCAGAAGGATCTCGGCGACCACAACCACATGCTGCTGCGCAATCACGGCACGCTGACGGTCGGCCGCTCGGTCGCCTCCGCCTTCGAGCGCATGTATCATCTGGAGCGCGCCTGCTCGATGCAGGTGCGCACGCGCGCGCTCGGCACGCCGGTCTATCCGGTGGAGGCGACTGCGATCGACAAGAACACCGAGCTGCTCGCCAACCGCGACCGCGCCGAGCTGCGCGCCACCAACCTCGTCTGGCCGCCCCTGCTGCGCAAGCTCGACCGCGAGCTGCCCGGCTACCGGTCTTGAGATTTTCGTCCGTTTGAAGTAGTCTCATCGTCGAACTACCTCTGCACGTCATGGAATGAAACGCCGCCCAATTCCGGGCGGCGTTTTTATTTGGGACGGCTGTCATTGCGGACACTGGTCTCGCAGGGTGGATTAGCGAAGCGTAATCCACCACGCTTCCGAGGCTGCGGGACCAAGTTGGTGGACTACGCCTGCGGCTAGAGCGTTTTCGAGCCAAGTGGACACCGGTTCGCGTGAAGAAAACGCGTCAAAACAAGAATCTAGAGCTTCGGTTCTGATTCAATCAGAACCGAAAATGCTC
>NZ_LFJB01000001.1:0-111206 GCF_006658625.1 Bradyrhizobium sp. UNPF46 | reverse complement strand
AGAAGGTCAAACGAGCAGGCTGGGAAGATGAATTCCTTCTCAGCCTTATCGGTCACATGCGATAGCCCTGCCTGGAGGGGGAGGGTCGGCTCGCGATCGAGCAAAGCGAGATTGCGAGACGGGGTGGGGTGACGGTCTCGCCGCAACGAACAGTGCGCGCGTGGAGAGATCACCCCACCCCGCTCGCGCTACGCGCGATCGACCCTCCCCCTCCAGGGGAGGGTAAGAAAAGACCTCAATTCACTCCCGCCAGCTTCCCCTTCTCGCGCGTCGCGGCCACCACATCCCGCACGAGGTCGAACACGCCATCCGCCTGCGGCGGTGCGTTCGGGGAGCGGCCGAGGCGCACGATCACGAGCTTCTCCGACGGGATCACGATGGTGTACTGCCCGATCGTGCCCTTGGCGAAGAAGGCATCGCGCGGCCAGCCGTGCTCGACGCGAAACTTCGCGCCAAAACTGTCGCCCTGGTTGGTCCAGAAGCCGGCACCGATGCCGACCCACGCATTCGGCGTGGCCGTCGCCGAATAGTTCACCCAGCCTTCCGGCAGGATGCGTTTGCCGCCGACAACGCCGTCATTGAGATAGAGCTGGCCGAAGCGCGCCCAGTCGCGCGCGGATGCGAGCATCTCGCTGGAACCTTCGATCGTACCCGAGCCATCGAGCTGTAGCGTGACATGGCGCATGCCGAGCGGCGCGAACAATTCGCGGCGCGCGAAGCGCAGCGCGCCTTCCGGGGTGCCGCCGGCCGCATCGCGGATCAAATGCGAGAGGATGAGAATGTTGCCGTCGTGATAATTCCACGCGGTGCCGGGCGCGGTCTCGAGCGGAATCGTCTCGGCATAGGCCGCCATGTCGGGCTCGACGAACTTCATCCGGTTGACCGGCTCGAAGGCGGAGCCGAGCGAGGCTTCCAGGGAGCTGCCGAGCGCAAGGCCGGCGGTGTGGCGCAGAAGCTGATCGACGGTGATCGCATGGCGCGGATCGTCGGGATCTCTCCAGGCGGCAACCGGCGCTGGTCCGTCGAGCTTGAGCTTGCCCTGGCGCACGAGGATTCCGGTGAGAGCCGAGATCACCGATTTCGTCATGGAGAAGCCGAGCAGTGGTGTCTCGGGTCCGATGCCGTCGGCGTAGCGCTCGGCGATGATGCGGCCGGCCTTCATCACGACAATCGCGCGGGTACGGCGGTAAGGCGGTTGCGCCGGCTCGGTGAAGGCGCGATCGAGCGCGGCGGCCAGTTCGGGGCTTTGCGGCGGCACGAGTGAGGAGCCGGCGATCTCGGGCAGCGACGCCGGCTGTTTTTCGTCAGGCGGCACCGTCACGTCGGCGATCCCCGCTTCATGCTCGAGCGTGCAGCCAAGGCCCTCACGATAAACGGCATGGCTACGGCCGATGCCGAACAGCGTCACCGTGACATCCTTGCGCGTGCGATCGACCCGGGTGTCCATCGCCCAGGTGATCAGGCCGGTGCCGGGCATGGCGTCGGTGGTCTCGGTGAAGTTGCGCCTTGGATCGAGGCCGGAGACGAACGTCTCCGAGCACAGGATGTCGGCGACGAAGCCGGTGGCGACCTTAGGCATGTCGCGGGCTCTGGCCGCGCCGAGCACGAGGCCTGCAGCGGCGATGGTGGTGGTGAGGAGGACGATCTTGCGGCGGCGGGTCACGGGCTTTCTCCGGCACAGGGGGCGTGTGCCACGAGGAAGCCGGAGCAGGCTGAGGAGCGCTCGCCGGATTTGGAAAATGGCCTGGTGGAAGTCGGAGGACGCTGGTCGATTCTGGAATATTGCAGCGATTACAGCGACTTAAATTCTAGGCTGCGTTCACCTTCAGCCGTCGATATTCCGTCGGCGTCACACCGGTCACTGCCTTGAAGGCGCGGTTGAACGGGCCGAGAGACTGGAAGCCTGCATCCATGGCGATGGTGATGACGGGGACTTCGGCCTGGGCGGGATCGGCGAGCGCGGCCTTGGCTTCCTCGATGCGATGGTTGTTCAGGAACACATTGAAGTTGCGGTAGCCCAGGCGCTGATTGATCAGCCGGCGCAGCCGGTACTCGGGAATTTTCAGGCGCCCGGCGAGCGCGCCGATGGTGATGTTCTCCTGGCGATAGATCCGCTCGTCCGCCATCAGCCGCATCAGCGCGTCGATGAGCTTCTGATCGGCGGCGTCATCGGCCGCGGGCTGACTGAAAAGGTCAGGCGGTGCGGGCTCCGCCACGGCCGGAAACAGATCCGCCCCGTCAACCCGCATCATCGCATAGACGATCGCCGCGACGGTGCAGGCAAGCACGCCGGCATTGATGGTTTCGGCGATATCGCCGACATGGTGGCCGGCGAAGGCGATCTGGAGCACCGCGTTCAGCCCGCCATAGAGCGCGATTGCGCAGACGATGAAGACGCGAACACGGCGGCGGCGCTCGACCAGGTCGGCCGGCCAGGATGCGATCATCTGCCCGACCGCAAGCGCGATGAAGCCGAGCACAATCAGATTGACCATCGTCACCGAGAACCGCACATGGCCGCCGGGTGCAATCCAGACGCACCCTGCGAAGCTGAAGGCCGTCACCAGCGCCCAGACCCATCCGTGCCACCAGCGAAGGCGAAACTCGTCGTCGAACAGGGAGCGTGTGAACAGCCAGAACACCACGATGGTGCCGGTCGACAACGCGATCAGCGGCGCATGCCAGAGCGGAACCCGCGACGTGACGTCCACCGAATAGCTCAGCGCATGCGCGGCCGAGCCCAGCGCGAAAGCCGCGCCGAGGCGAGCCGCGAGCACCTTGCGGAAGTCGGAGAGCAATGACGCCGCCAGCATCAGCAGCAACGCAACGCTGGCGGCGCGAAAGGCGAGGTCGAGGTTGGCAAGGGTCATCGGATGGGCGGACGGTCGCGGTTGGAACCCGCCGAACATCGTTCGTCGCGCCCGTTTTTTCAAGGACCATCGGTATGCAACGGCGAGAGCAACACCCACGGCCCGCGCTATCGGCCCGGTCCTTTGTCGCGACGGCACTGCAAAATCCTGCTACGCTTGCACTCAACAAAGTCAAAAGGAGTCCACCATGAGCTGGCAGCCCTCGAACGATCCCGTGCTCGGCGATCCCATGTCCTGCGATGCGCTCGATCTCGTCATCGTGCCGCGCACGCGCGATCTCGGCGACGGGTTCGCGGTGCGGCGCGCGCTGCCGCACGGCAAGCGGCAGATGGTCGGGCCCTTCATCTTCTTCGACCATTTCGGGCCGGTGCAGTTCGTCTCCGGCAAGGGAATGGACGTGCGGCCGCATCCGCATATCGGGCTTGCCACGGTCACCTATCTGTTCGACGGCGCGATCATGCATCGCGACAGCGAGGGCAATGTCCAGGAGATCGCGCCCGGCGCGATGAACCTGATGACGGCCGGACGCGGCATCGCGCATTCCGAGCGCACGCCGGATGCGCAGCGCAGCTCGGGGCAGAAGATGCTGGGCCTGCAGAGCTGGATCGCGCTGCCGGCGGGATCGGAGGAAATCGCCCCGTCGTTCCAGCATTACGCGGCGGGCGACCTGCCGATGATCTCCGAACGCGACTTCACCGCGCGGGTGATCGCGGGATCCTCGTTCGGCATCGCCTCGCCCGTATCGATGGTGTCACCCTGGTTCTACACCGAGGTGACGGCCACGGCAGGCGCGAGCGTGCCGCTCGACCCTGATCATGAGGAGCGGGCGATCTACATCGTTGACGGCGAGGTCGAGATCGCGAACGAGCGCTACGAGGCGCCGCGGCTGCTGATCTTCCGGCCCGGCGACCGCATCACCGTGAGGGCGCTCCAGGCGACCCGGATGATGTTTCTCGGCGGCGATGCGCTGGAGGGCCCGCGCCATGTCTGGTGGAATTTCGTCTCCTCCAGCAAGGAGCGGATCGAGCAGGCCAAGCAGGACTGGAAAACCGGCCGTTTCGCGGCAGTTCCGCAGGAACATGAGTTCATTCCGCTGCCGGAATAGGCTAATCCGATTGCCGGTCGCGCCATCAGGCGCGGCGGGATCTCCTGCGCGAACGCCCTGAAAGCTCTGACGATGACCACCATGCTATCCAGCGACCTGCCCCTGACCAAGATCGGGCGCGGCAAGGTGCGCGATATCTACGCCGTCGACGATGACCGCCTGCTGCTGCTCACCACCGACCGCATCAGCGCGTTCGACGTCGTGATGGGCGAGACCATCCCCATGAAGGGCGCGGTCCTCACGCAGATCAGCGCATTCTGGTTCAATGAGCTCGAAGGCGTGGTGCCGCATCACATGATCAGCGCCGACACCGACGAGATCATCGCCGCCGTGCCGGCGCTTGAAGCGCACCGCGCCGAGATTCTCGGCCGCGCCATGCTGTGCAAACGCACCACCGTATTCCCGATCGAATGCGTGATCCGGGGCTATCTCTCGGGCTCGGCGTGGAAGGAATACGCGGCCAGCGGCACGCTCGCGGGCGAGAAGCTGAAGGCCGGTCTCGTCGAAAGCGAGAAGCTGGAGCCCGCGATCTTCAGCCCGGCGACCAAGGCCGAGACCGGGCATGACGAGAACATCACGATCGCGAAGATGCGCGAAGTGGTCGGCGACGAGACGGCCTATACGCTCGAGAGCATGACGCGCGCGATCTACACGCTCGGCGAGGAGCTGGCGCGCGAGCAGGGCATCATCATCGCCGACACCAAGTTCGAGTTCGGCCGCGACAAGGACGGCCGCATCATCCTGATCGACGAGGTGATGACGCCGGATTCCTCGCGCTTCTGGGCCGTCGATAGCTACAAGCCCGGCCAGCCGCAGGCGAGCTTCGACAAGCAGCCCTTGCGCGACTATCTCGACGTCGAGCGCCGCGCCGGCCGCTGGAACGGCGACGCCCCGCCGCCGCCGCTGCCGGCCAGCGTGGTGGAGGCGACGAGCAAGCGGTATCTAGAGGCGTATCGGCGGGTGACGGGCAGGGAGCTCAAGATCTAGGCTGGGCTGCTGCGTCGAACTCCGCTGTCGTCCCTGCCTAGTGCGCACTAGGCAGGGACGACAGCGGTGGGTGTTGCACGAGCGTCGACTTCTTCATCAACCACGGTTGATCATTCACACGTCGTGAACGGGGATTCGCACCGAACCGCCACATGAAACTGTCGGATGTTTCATAGCTACAAGAATCCTGTTGCGCTAAGTCCGTAGTCGTCTACGTCTCAGACGAGATGTTTCAGGAGCGAGCGCAACGGCGTGACCGATCCAGCAATTGTTTTCAGTCCGGCCCCTCGTTTCAATCCAGCTCTTAAACGTGCGCTGAATGATATAATGGGCGGCAGCGCCGCCAGCATCCTGACCGTCACGTTCGGGCTGTCCTATTCACTGCTGATCTTTGCCGGCCCGCTGTCGCCCTATCTGTCCTACGGCATCACCGCGACATTCGTCAGCTCCGCGGTGCTTGCCATCGTCGTCGCGCTGTGCAGCTCGCTGCCTTTTGCCGTGGCGGCTCCCGACAGCTCGACGGCGGCGGTGACGGGCATTCTGGTGGCTTCGCTGGTCGAGCGCATCGAGGCCACCAGCCCGTCCGTGCCGCTGCTCTCGCCGGTCCTGATCACGCTCGGCCTGTCGACGGTGCTGACGGGGCTGGTGCTGTGCGGATTGGGGCTGACGCGGCTGGGGCGCGCCATCCGTTACGTGCCCTATCCCGTGGTCGGCGGTTTCCTCGGCGCCACCGGGCTCCTCATCGCGCTCGGTGCCATCAGGGTGATCACCAACCACCCCCTGCAGCTCGCGACGCTGCCTCACTTCGCCAATGCCACCACGCTGCTGGAGCTGGGCGCCGCCTGCGCGATGGCGCTGGTGCTGTATCTCACCTGGCACCGCTCGCGCAGCCCGTTCGGGCTGCCGATCATCCTGGTCGGCGGCGTGCTCACCGCGCATCTGGCGTTCTGGATCACCGGCGTGTCGTTCGACAGCGCGCGCACCCTGGGCTGGACGTTCCAGCCGCCGCCGCAGGCGGTGTTCATGTTGCCCTGGCACACCGAGGATTTCGCCCGCTATCCCTGGTTCGTCGTGCCCGACCTGATCGGCAACGTCGTCGCCGTCATCTTCGTCACGGCATGCTGCACGCTGTTCAACACCACCGGCATCGAGGTCGCCGTGCACCGCGAAGCCAATCTGGAGCGCGAACTGAACGTCACCGGCATCGCCAACATCCTGAGCGGGTTGCTCGGCGGCTACCCCGGCTGCAGCTCGATCAGCCGCTCGATCCTGAACTACAGCAGCGGCGGGCGCGGCCGCCTGTCCGGCCTTACCGTGGCGGCGCTGTCGCTGGTGATGCTCGCGGTCGCACCGGAACTGCTCGGCTTCATCCCGAAATTCGTGATCGGCGGCCTGCTGCTCTATCTCGGCGCCGACCAGCTGCACAGATGGATCATCGAGTCACGCAAGCGGCTGTCGAAGCTCGAATATCTCTCGCTGATCGCCATCATCGCGATCATCGTGACCTGGGGATTCGTGCCGGGCATCCTGATCGGCGTGATCATCGGCTGCGCGACCTTCGCGTTCAGCGCCGCGCGTGTCGAATCGATCAAGTACAGTTTCGACGGCTCGGAGTACCGATCCTCGCTCGATCGCTCGCGGGACGACCAGGAAGTGCTGCTGGCGCATGGCGGCAGTATCCAGGGACTTAACCTGCAAAGCTATCTGTTCTTCGGCTCCGCCAACCGGCTCTACCAGCATGTCAAGCAGCTGCTGCAGGAGCGCCCGGAGTGCCGCTATCTGCTGTTCGACTTCAAGCTCGTCACCGGTGTCGACTCGTCGGCCGCCTACAGTTTCGCCCAGATCAAACGCAGCGCACACGACCTCGGCGTCGAGCTGATCCTGGTGCATCTGTCCGCCGCGGCCGAGAAGGTGTTGCGCTCCAGCGACTTCGTCGGCGAAGGCGTCACCATCATCCCCGAGCTCGATCGTGCGCTGGAATGGTGCGAGAACGAGATCATCTCCCTGCATCAGGGCCTGGTGCAGGAAGAGGCCAGCCTGCATGACTGGTTCGCGCGGATTCTCGACAGTGAGGATGATGCTGACAGGCTGATTCACCGCTGCCAGCGCATCGAGGTCGAGGCCGGCGAGATCATCGTCCAGGCCGGCGACCCCGCCGATTCCATGCACTTCATCCTCGAGGGACGCGTCGGCATCATGGTCCCCGCAGATGAAGACCGCACCACGCGCGTGCGCAGCCTCGGCCGCTACACCACGATCGGCGAGATGGGCCTGGTGTCGAATACCCCGCGCAGCGCGACGATCCAGGCGGAGGTCGAGAGCGTGCTCTACGTGCTCAACACGCACCAGTTTGACGAGATCAGGGAGGAAGATCCCGCGCTCAGCCACAAGCTGCTGACCTATTTCGTGTCGGTGATGGCGGAGCGGCTGACCTTCGCGAACCGGACGATTGCGGTGCTGAGGAGGTAGCTGGCGGGGAGCCCGCGACGCAACCCAATTTTGTGTCGGGACAGTAGAGGTGGATCGACCTCAAGCCTCGATCATCCGCTGCTCGTCCAAGGCAAGCAGGAGCTCGGCAACCCGGTTGGCGGACGCCGTCCATTCCGCGAGCTTGGCGTAATTGTCCGTGAACCAGTTGAAGGCGGTCTGGACAACGACGAATGCCGCCGAGGCCTGGACCACTTCGCCGAGAGTCATGGTGCTGTCGAGGTACTTGGGCAGGCAAAGCAGCAGGCCGACCACCGGCGTCACCAGGAGACCCGTATAGGTGACCAGCGTCATCCGCATCAATTGCCAGCAGTAGATTCGCCAGATGGCGATCACCGCTTTCAGAGCGGCGCCCACGGCGTGGCGATCGTTGATGACGGCGTCCTGCACCACCTTGCCCTCGCGGGTCTCGCGCACATGCGTTCCGATCGCCCGCAGCTCGGCTTCCATGCGCTTGTTTTCCTCGATGACCCGGGTCAGACGGCCGGCTGTCAGCCAGATGCCGATCAACAGCAACGCGGAATAGGCGATCACGGCGAGGACGAGGTACCCGGGAATCGCAAATGCGATGCCGTCGAAATGGACCGTGAGGCTGCCCCCAACCGACCATAGCACCCCGACGAAGGTTGCAATGGTGAGCACCGACTGCAGCAGGCCGTTGACCAGATCGACCGGGAGATCCGTCGCGACCCTGGCATCCTCGGCGATGCGATACTCCGGCGCCTCGTGATGTCCCTCGATGGCGTTGCGCCCCGGACCACGATCATCCACCAGCCAGTCGCTATAGAGGCGATGGCTCAACCACTCGCGCCAGGAGCGCTGCAGGGTCATCCGCGCCCACACCGAGAACACGACCAGGGCGATGCTCGACGCGGCCAGCGGCAGAAACCGGAGCGCCAGGGACAGCAGCTCCGCCTGATCCTTCCGGCCGATGGCGTTGAAGAAGTCCCGATTCCAGAAGTTCAGGCCATATTGCGTCAGGAGCTGCAGCACCACGTCGATGATCAAGGCGATCACCAGCAGCCAGGCCATCCACGCCGACGGTCCGCGCCAGTATCCCGAGGCACTTTGCCAGAAGCGGCCAAGGAGCCGCATCTCACCCGGAATGAAGGACGTCCTCGTCAGCATGAGCGAGCCGCAACCCTGCGCGCGCGCCACCCCTATGATGCCGCGCGCGTCAGGTTAGGCGGTCTTGCCCGAGGCCTCTTGACCTGCGTCAAGCAATGCTCGGGGCTACACCCCCGCCATCATCACGTATTTGATCTCGACATATTCTTCCATGCCGTGACGGGAGCCTTCACGGCCGAGGCCGCTTTCCTTGACGCCGCCGAAGGGCGCGACTTCGGTGGTGATGAGGCCGGTGTTGACGCCGACCATGCCCGACTCCAGCGCCTCGGCGACGCGCCAGACGCGGCCGAGATCGCGGGAATAGAAGTAGGAAGCAAGACCGAACGGCGAGGCGTTGCACATGGCGATGACATCCGCTTCGTCCTTGAAGCGGATCACCGGCGCGAGCGGGCCAAAAGTTTCCTCCTGCGACACCAGCGAGTCCGGCTTGACGTCGGCGAGCACGGTCGGCTCGAAGAACGAACGTCCGAGCTCGCTGCGCTTGCCGCCGGTCACGACCTTGGCACCGCGCTTGACGGCGTCTGCAATGTGGCGCTCGACCTTGTCGATCGCCTTCATGTTGATCAAAGGCCCCTGCGTGACACCGCTCTCGGTGCCGTCGCCGATCTTCATCGCCGCGACCTTGGCCGACAGCTTCTTCACGAACTCGTCGTAGATCTTGTCCTGGGCGTAGAGGCGGTTGGCGCAGACGCAGGTCTGGCCCATGTTGCGATATTTCGAGACGATGGCGCCTTCGACCGCGGCATCGATGTCGGCGTCATCAAACACCACGAAGGGTGCGTTGCCGCCGAGTTCGAGGCCGAGCCGCTTCACGCCGACGGAAGCCTGCTGGTAGAGGATCTTGCCGACCGCCGTCGAGCCGGTGAAGCCGACGAAACGCACCGCCGGATGCTCGCACAACACCTTGCCGATCGGCGGCGCGTCACCCGTGATGATGTTGAGCACGCCCTTGGGGATGCCGGCCTTCTCGGCGAGCACGGCCAGTGCCAGCGCCGACAGCGGCGTCTCGTTGGCGGGCTTCAGCACCACCGTGCAGCCGGCCGCGAGCGCCGGCGAGACTTTTCGCGTGATCATCGAGTTCGGGAAGTTCCACGGCGTGATCGCGCCACAGACGCCGATCGGCTGCTTGATCGCGAGCAGGCGAGCATCGGGCCGCTGGGTGGGAATGGTTTCGCCATAGACGCGCCGCGCTTCCTCGGCGAAGAACTCGATATAGGCGGCGCCGATATCGACCTCGCCGAGCGCCTCGGTGAGTGGCTTGCCCTGCTCGGAGGTGAGGATCAGCGCGAGGTCCTCGCGGTTGGCGACGATCAACTCGAACCATTTGCGCAGGATGTTGGAGCGCTGCTTGGCGGTGTGTTTGGCCCAGCCCGGGAAGGCGCGCTCGGCGGCTTCGACGGCCTTGGTCGTCTCGGCGGCACCGAGCTGCGGAACCTTGGCGAGCTCAACGCCGGTGGCGGGATTGTTGACGGCGAAAACCGGCGTGCCGACCCATGCGCCGTCGATGTAGCAGGCCTCCTTCAGGAGCGAAGGGTCCTTCAGCCGGTCGCGCAGGGTTGCGGTGGCTTGCGGGGCGCGTGCGGCGGCGGTCGGTGTCATGGCGTTACTCCCTGGGGGCGATCGGATCGGCCCGCAATATAGGGGCAGGCGGTGCCCAATGCACCGCCCCGCAACGCACATCTGATGGGAGCTTAGGAGAGAGCGGCCTTAGGCCGCGCCGCTCATATAGGTTTCGCGCCGGCCGATCATGCGCTCGGCCGCCGCCTTGGCGTCGGCCTTCGAGGAGGTCGCGCACGTCCGGTATTCGAGATCGGGCACGTCGGAGGCGTTGCGACGTCCGAACCACGACTTCGAACCAACCGGCAACAGCGCCAGGGATTGCGCCAGATTGTCGACTGCCCCGAAGGAATAGAGCGCGCCGGTGCCGGCGATACGCACCTCGTAGATGCCGGGCGAAATCGGCGCCTCCAGGTTCTCGCCCCGTCCGGGACGGGGATAGCGCTTCCATTCGCTCCAGGTCGAAATCATCTGAGTCCCCTCGCGGCCACTCAGGGCCGCCAAATTTGTATCAAGTCTTAACGTCGGCCGCCGATTGGGCCGAGTGCTGAACGCCGCAACGCACAAAATGTTTCAAGTGCTTCAAACACGTGAAACATACCGCCAGAGCCCATCCACGGTCACGGCGAGATGCGGCCATCCACCGCAGATTGCGATGGAGTGTTGCCGTTCGGCCCACTTGTCGTCCTGCGTGGGGCACGGACCGTCAAGTCACGACATCGCGACCGTTGCGGGCATCTGGACGCGCTTGCCGCGCGGGGCGTGCGGTAGGACAATCGATTACTGCCAACAATAATCAAACCCGAGGAAACGCCATGCAAAGCAAAGCCCAGATCGATGAGATTCTGCGTCAGAAGAGCGAGGCCAAGGAGATTCCGGGCGTCGTCGCCATCGCCGCGAGCGGTAATGACGTGCTGTATCAGGGCGCGTTCGGCAAGCGCGACCTGTCCAAGCCCGATGCGATGACGGCTGACAGCGTGTTCTGGATCGCCTCGATGACGAAGGCGGTGACATCGGCGGGCGCGATGCAGCTGGTCGAGCAGGGCAAGCTGTCGCTGGATGCGCCGATCGGCGAGGTGTTGCCCGATCTCGCCAATCCGCAGGTGCTCGAAGGCTTCGACGCCAAGGGCGAAGCCAAGCTGCGGCCGGCCAAGCGGCCGATCACGCTGCGCCAGCTCATGACCCACACCGCCGGCTTCTGCTACAATATGTGGAACGGCGATCTCGCGGTTTATCTCGACAAGAACGGCATTCCCGCCATCACCACCTGCCAGAACGCGGCGCTGAAGACGCCCGTCATGACCGATCCCGGCACCCGCTGGGAATACGGCACCAATATCGATTTCGTCGGCAAGGCGGTGGAAGCCGTCAGCGGCAAACGGCTGGACGCCTATCTGCGCGACAATCTGTTCAACCCGCTCGGCATGAGCGACACCGCGTTCAAGATCACCGACAGCATGCGCAAGCGCCTCGTCGGCATGCATGCGCGCGGCGAGGACGGCCAGCTCGCAGCGATCCCGTTCGAGCTCGAGCAGGAGCCGGAGTTCCACATGGGCGGCGGCGGCCTCTATTCGACGGCGGCCGACTACATCAAGTTCACCCAGATGATCCTCAACAAGGGCCGCGGCAACGGCAACCAGGTGCTGAAGGCCGACACGATCGCCATGATGAGCCAGAACCAGATGGGCGATCTCAACATGACCAAGATGACGACGGCGGCGCCGATGTACACCAACGACGTCGATCTCTATCCGGAGCAGGTGAAGAAATGGGGCCTCAGCTTCATGATCAACACCGCCAAGACCGCGGAAGGACGCAGCGCCGGCAGCCTCGCCTGGGCTGGCCTCGCCAACACCTATTACTGGATCGACCCGGCGCGCGACGTCACCGGCGTGATCCTGATGCAGCTGTTGCCGTTCGCGGACGCGAAATGCCTGGAAGCCTTCGCGGGATTCGAGCGCGGGGTCTATGCCGGGCTCGATGCAGGGAGTGGGCAGAAGGCGGCGTGAGACGCGCTGCTCTCTCCACACGTCATGGCCGGGCTTGTCCCGGCCATCCACGCCTTACCTTGCGGCACGAAGACGTGGATGCCCGGGACAAGCCCGGGCATGACGAGGGGGTAAGACCGCGGCGACCATCCATGACAAGAGGATTTCGATTTGGCTGACAAAGCGGACAGCTACGTTTGCGGCATCTCGGACACGCCGCTGCTCGGCGACACCATCGGTCGCAGCCTCGACCAGGCGGTGCGGCGCTGGGGTAACCGCGAGGCGCTGGTCTCGCCTAGCCACGGCGTCAGATGGACCTGGAAAGAATTCGCCGAGCGGGTCGACGCGCTTGCCACAGGCTTTCTCGCGCTCGGGCTCGAACGCGGGGAGCGGATCGGCATCTGGTCGCTGAACCGGCCGGAATGGACGCTGACCCAGTTCGCCGCCGCCAAGGCCGGCCTGATCCTGGTGACGATCAACCCCGCCTACCGGCTCAGCGAGCTCGAATTCGCGCTGAAGAAGGTCGGCTGCGCGGCGATCGTCACCGCAACTGCGTTCAAGACCAGCAATTACATGGAGATGCTCAACACGCTGCTGCCGGAGCTGGCCGGCGCCAGGCCCGGACAGTTACAGGCGGCGCGGTTGCCGGCTTTGCGGATGGTGATCCAGATCGGCGGCCCGGCGGCCTCAGGCACCATCCCTTTCGAGGACGTCGCACGCATGGGCGGAGCGGAGCATCGCGAGCAGCTTGCCGCGCTCGGCGCCGCGCTTCAGTTCGACGACCCCGTCAACATCCAGTTCACCAGCGGCACCACGGGATCGCCGAAAGGCGTCACCCTGACGCACCACAACATCCTCAACAACGGCTATTTCACCGGGCGCGCGATGCGCCTCTCCGAACAGGACCGCATCTGCATCCCGGTGCCGCTCTATCATTGCTTCGGCATGGTGATGGGCAACCTCGCCTCGGTCACGCTCGGCACCACCATGGTCTATCCCGGCGAGGGCTTTGATCCGCTCGCGACGCTGCGTGCGGTCGAGCAGGAGAAATGCACGGCGCTCTATGGCGTGCCGACCATGTTCATCGCCGAACTCGACCACCCCGAGTTCAAGAATTTCAATTTGAAATCGCTGCGCACCGGCATCATGGCGGGCGCGCCCTGCCCGATCGAGGTGATGAAGCGCGTCAACACCGAGATGAACATGCGCGAGGTCACCATCGCCTACGGCATGACCGAGACCAGCCCGGTCAGCTTCCAGAGCGCGACCGACGATCCGCTCGAGCGGCGCGTCTCCACCGTCGGCCGTATTCACCCGCATGTCGAGGTCAAGGTCGTCGATCTCGAGGGGCGGATCGTCAAGCGCGGCGAACGCGGTGAGCTCTGCACCCGCGGTTACAGCGTCATGCTGGGCTATTGGGAGGAGAACGAAAAGACGGCCGACGTGCTCGACGCCAATGGCTGGATGCACACCGGCGACCTCGCCACCATCGATGACGCAGGCTATTGCAACATCGTCGGCCGCATCAAGGACCTGGTGATCCGCGGCGGCGAGAACCTCTACCCGCGCGAGATCGAGGAGTTTCTGTACCGTCACCCCAAGATCCAGGACGTGCAGATTTTTGGCGTCGCGGATACCCGCTACGGTGAGGAGCTCTGCGCCTGGATCCGCGTCAGGCCGGGCGAGACGCTGACGGCCGAGGAGGTGCGCGCCTTCTGCGACGGCCAGATCGCCCACAACAAGATCCCGCGCTACGTCGAGTTCGTCGACGAGTTTCCGATGACCGTGACCGGAAAGATCCAGAAATTCGTGATGCGGGATGCGGTGGAGCAGCGCCTCGGGCTGAAGGCGGCGAAGACGGCGTGAGTCTTGCCGTCATTGCGAGTAGCGCTTGCGACGAAGCAATCCAGGCTCTCTCTGCGGAAACAGAACTGGAATGCTTCGCTTCGCTCGCAATGACGGGGGAGAGAGACGAGCCCTAAGCCGTCAGCCCGCGCTGGCCGGCCAGCTCCTTCAGCGACACCAGCGGGCGGGCGCCGATGTGCTGGATGATCTCGGCGGCCGCAAGCGCGCCGAGCTCGCCGCACTGCTTGTAGGCAAGATTGCGCGACAGGCCATACAGGAAGCCTGCGGCGAAGAGGTCGCCGGCGCCGGTGGTGTCGACCACCTTGTCGACCGGGAAGGCCGGCGCAGCGACGGCGTCTTCGGACGAGACCACCATGCAGCCCTTCTCGCTGCGGGTGACCACGCCGAGATTGACGTCGTTGCGCAGCTGCTTCAGCGCGGTGTCGAAATCCGAGGTCATGTAGAGCGAATGCAGCTCGGACTCGTTGGCGAAGACGATGTCGACGGTGCCGTTGCGCATGAGCCCCAGGAATTCGTCGCGATAGCGATCGACGCAGAACGAATCCGACAGCGTCAGCGCCACCCTGCGCTTGGCGTCATGGGCGATATTGGCCGCCTTGACGAAGGCGTCCTTGGCGTTCTTGGGGTCCCAGAGATAGCCTTCGAGATAGACGATGCCGGCAGAGGCGATCTCGGCCGGGTCGATATCGGCGGGCGACAGGTCCTGCGCCGCGCCGAGATAGGTGTTCATGGTGCGCTCGCCGTCATCGGTGACCAGGATGTAGGAGCATCCGGTGGCGGGACCGTCCTTGGCGGCAGGTGTGTTGAAGGCGACGCCGGCCGCGCGAATATCGTGGACGTAGAGCTTGCCGATCTGGTCGTCCTTGACCTTGCCGACATAGGCGGCGCGTGCCCCCAGGCTGCCGATGCCGACGATGGTGTTGGCGGCAGAGCCGCCCGAGACTTCCGTGGCCGGCCCCATGTCCTTGTAAATGGCCGCCGCCCGCGCCTCGTCGATCAGGGACATGCTGCCCTTGGTCATGCCGTGGCTGGCCAAAAAGGCCTCGTCGGTTCTGACCAGCACGTCGAACAGCGCGTTGCCGATGCCAAGAACGTCATATTTCACGTCAGCCATTCACCTTGATCCTGTTTGGCGGATTGCGGACCTTACGGAAATCCGCTTCCTGTCGGCCCGAAATCTAAGCTCGCGGCCTATCACGACCGGGCCTGCACGGGCAAGCAACGGTATTATAAAGAGCCGATGATCCGCTCCTTCCTGACCGTCTCGACGGGAACGCTGGCCTCGCGGCTGCTGGGCTTTGCCCGCGATTCCCTGATCGCAGCGCTGCTCGGCACCGGCGCCGTGGCGGATGCGTTTCTGGCGGCGTTTCAGCTCGTCAATGTGGTCCGGCGCCTGCTCAGCGAAGGGGCACTGAATGCGGCCCTGATCCCGGCCTGGCTGCGCGTCAGGGACCGTGCCGGCGATGCGGCCGCGGCGGCGTTCTCGGGGCGCGTGCTCGGCACGGTCAGTGTGGTCCTGATCGCGATCTCAATCCTGATCGCATTGTCGATGCCGCTGATCATCACGATCATCGCACCCGGATTCCTCGGCAGCCCCACGCTCGATCTCGCGGTGCAGAATGCGCGGCTGATGCTGCCTTATCTCGCCTTCGCCGGCCCCGTCACGGTGCTGATGGGACTTCTGAACGCGCAAGGGCGCTTTGCGCTCACGGCGTTCTCGCCGCTGCTGTTCAACATCGCGCTGATCGCTGCGATCGCGGCGCTCATCCTCGCGCATGCCGATGCGGCTTTCGCGGGGTGGATGCTGGCGGCCACCGTCGGCATCGCCGGGCTGCTGCAGCTCCTGATGTTGCTGTCGCAGCGGGGTGCGCGCCTCGCGACACCGCTGCGCGCCAGTTTCGATACGGAGATGCGCAGCTTCTTCGCCAAGGCGATTCCCGGCATGATCGCAAGCTCGGGGCCGCAATGGCTGATGGTGGCCGGCGCGATCATTGCATCCGCGACCCCGTCCGCCGTGTCCTGGCTCTATTTCGCCAACCGGCTGATCGAGCTGCCGCTCGGCATTGTCGGCGTCGCCATGGGCACGGTGCTGGTTCCGGAACTGACGCGCGCCGTCGCCAACTCCGACCGCGCAGCTGTGGCGCATGCGGAATCGCGCGCGCTGGAGCTTGCCGCCGGGCTGGCGCTGCCGGCCGCGCTCGGCCTGATCGTGCTGGCCGAGCCGATCGTGCGGCTGCTGTTCGAGCACGGCGCCTTTGGCGCCGTCGACAGCGTGGCGACTGCACAGGCGCTGACGTGGCTGGCGCTGGCCCTGCCGGCGCATGTGCTGATCAAGGCGCTGTCGCCGGCCTTCTATGCCCGCAGCGACACGATGACGCCGCTCCAGGCCACCGCCAAGGGTTTTGTCGTCGCGGTCGCTCTCGCTGTCCTGCTCGGCCATTTCTTTGGCGCCAGCGGGATCGCCGCGAGCATTGCGGCCGGTGCCTGGAGCAGCGCGCTCTCGCTGCTGCGGAAAGGCGCCAGCGAGTTCGGCTTCTCGGTCGACGCCGCTGCCCGCAGGCGGCTGCCGCGGATCATGCTCGCCGCAGCCGCCATGGGGGCCCTGCTCTGGCTGAGCGCGGATCTCATGCCCTCGGAGGTGCACGGCCTCATCCGCTTCATCGTGCTGGGCCTGCAGATCGGGACCGGAATCGCCGTCTATGGCCTGCTGCTGCAAATCCTCGGCGCGGCCTCGTGGCGCGAGGCGGCTGCCGCCTTGAAGCGGCCCGCTTGACGAATTGCCCTTGACGGAGCAGCGCCGCTGTTGGAAACGACGGCCGAATACCTATGGGAAGGCTGACCATGCCATTCGTTGAACGGGTCTTTTCGGGCGTCCAGCCGACGGGCAATCTGCACCTCGGCAACTATCTCGGCGCGATCGTCAACTTCGTGAAGATGCAGGAAACCCACAGCTGCATCTATTGCGTCGTCGACATGCACGCGATCACGCAAGGCGTCGACGTCTGGGGCGGACCGGCCGAGCTCACGCGCAACACCCGCGAAGTCACCGCGGCGTTCATCGCGGCCGGCATCGATCCCAAGAAGCACATCGTGTTCAACCAGAGTCAGGTCTCGGGCCATGCCGAGCTCGCCTGGATCTTCAACTGCGTCGCGCGCATGGGCTGGCTCGGCCGCATGACCCAGTTCAAGGAGAAGGCCGGCAAGGACCGCGAGAACGCCTCCGTCGGCCTGTTCGACTATCCCGTGCTGATGGCCGCCGACATCCTTTTGTACCGCGCCACGCACGTGCCGGTCGGCGAGGACCAGAAGCAGCATCTCGAGCTCTCGCGCGACATCGCGCAGAAGTTCAACAACGACTTCGGCGAATCCATCCGCGCCCAGGGCGCCAATGACGGCCTGTTCTTCCCGCTGCCGGAACCCCTCATCACGGGCCCGGCAACGCGCGTGATGAGCCTGCGCGACGGCACCAAGAAGATGTCGAAGTCCGAAGCGTCGGACAATTCGCGCATCAATCTGACCGACGACGCCGACACCATCGCGCAGAAGATCCGCAAGGCGAAGACCGATCCGGAGCCGCTGCCGACGGAAGAGAAGGGCCTGGAAGCGCGCCCCGAAGCCGACAATCTCGTCGGCATCTTCGCCGCGCTCTCCGGCCGTTCCAAGGCCGACGTGCTCAGGGAATTCGGCAACGGCCAGTTCTCCAGCTTCAAGAACGCGCTGGCGGAGCTGTGCGTCACCAAGCTGGCGCCGATCGCCGGCGAGATGAAGCGCCTCGTCGCCGATCCCGGCCATATCGACGCGATCCTGAACGACGGCTCCGACCGCGCCCGCGCCATCGCCGACGAGACGATGAAGCTCTCCAAGGACATCGTCGGCTTCATCCGCCGGCGCTAGTTCGAGGGAACGGATCGATGAGAGCGCCAGACCTTCACAGAGACGGCTGGCGCCTCGACGACGGCGAGCAGCGGCATCGCGAAGCTCCCGCGACCTTTCCCATTCCGGATCTGGCCGTCCGCAAGCTGCTTCGCGTAGGCGACTACGCCAAGCTGATCTTCGAAATGACCGTTAAAGGCGATGAGTACCCGGTCGTCGAACGGATGTGGGTCATCATCCGCGAACGCACGCCAGATGGCTATGTCGGCATGCTGGACAATGAACCGAATTCCATTGCCGAAAACGATCAGTTTTGGCTCGGAACCGAGCTGCCATTCGAGTATCGCCACATCATTTCGGTCAGGCCCGGCAGCGAAGAAAGTGTTGCAGCCGCAAAGGCTCCGGTGCCGATCCCCTGGGATCGTTCCGCCTAGGCCGAGATCGCCGACGCCGCTTGTCGAATGCGGCTACGGCGTGGCAGCATGCACCCGGTGCACATTCCGGGACATGCATGACCAGCAAGCGACTTTGCTACGAGCCGGGTCACAAGCCCAAATGCCTCGTCATCGTCGATGACACCGCCGAATGGGATCGCGCGGTCTACTATGCCAGCCGCTGGGCGATCCGCGCCGGCGGCGGCGTGGTGATGCTGCGCATCATCGAACCCGAACAGCAGAGCCAGGAATGGCTGGGGGTTGCCGACATCATGCGCGCCGAAGCCCAGGAAGCCGCGGAAGCCGCGCTCGACCGCGCTGCGGGCCGGGCCAACGGCATCGCCGCGATCACCCCGGAGCGGGCGATCCGCGAGGGCGCGCCGATGGAACAACTGCTCGCGGTGATCGACGAGGACCCCGACATCGCCATGCTGGTGCTCGCCGCCAGCCCCGGCGCGGAAGGGCCGGGCCCACTGGTCTCGCTGCTGGCGCATGCGGTCGGGACCTTCCCGATTCCCGTGACGATCATTTCCGGCGCGCTCAGCGACGAGAGCGTGGATTCGCTGTCGTAGGCAGCGGTACCTCTTACCCTCCCCTGGAGGGGGAGGGTCGGCTCACATCTGAGCGCAGCGAAGATGAGAGACGGGGTGGGGTGACGCTCTCTCCCCATCCAACAGTGCCCGCGTGGAGAGATCACCCCACCCCGCTCGCGCTTTGCGCGATCGACCCTCCCCCTCCAGGGGAGGGTAAGCCCAACCCTCTGATTTTTATGGGCTAATATCCCCCCATCCCTTGATCGTGCGTTCGCCGTCGCCATCTGCTAGGAAATAGGGCACGCGCCGGCCTTGAACCGGCGACGTCTGGAGAAAGCCATGTTCATTCAAACCGAAGCCACCCCCAATCCCGCCACGCTGAAGTTCATTCCCGGCCGCGTCGTGGTCGACGGCAGCCCGATGGATTTTGCGAGCCGCGAAGCCGCGACGCGCTCGCCGCTGGCGGAAAAACTGTTCGAAGTGCCCGGCGTCACCGGCGTGTTCTACGGATCAGACTTCATCACCGTGACCAAATCGGGCGGTGAATGGCAGCAGCTCAAGCCCGCGATCCTCGGTGCCATCATGGAGCACTACATGTCCGGCGCGCCGCTGCTCGCCGACGGTGCGGCTCAGGATGACGCCGACCTCGACGACGAGGACGAGTTCTTCGACGAGGCCGATGCCGAGACGGTCGACATGATCAAGGATCTGATCGAGACCCGCGTACGGCCGGCGGTGGCCAATGACGGCGGCGACATCACCTTCCGCGGCTTCAAGGACGGCGTCGTCTATCTCCACATGAAGGGCGCCTGCTCCGGCTGCCCGTCGTCGACCGCGACGCTTCAGCACGGCATCCAGAATTTGCTGAAGCACTTCGTCCCCGACGTGGTCGAAGTTCGGCCGATGTGAATTGCACGGCCTGCGCCCTGATTTCACTCCGTCATGCCCGGGCTTGTCCCGGGCATCCACGTTTTTAGAGCCGCAAAGTCGTGGATGGCCGGGTCAAGCCCGGCCGTGACGGCTAGAACCTTAGGCATCATCCGATTGCCAATGCTATGATCACACCATGCTGATCCTTGCCATCGATACCGCGCTCGACGCCTGCTCCGTCGCCGTGCTCGACACCGAAACGGCCGAGTTGCGAGCGCAGGAACAGCTTCTCATGAAGCGCGGCCACGCCGAGGCCCTGATGCCGATGATCGCGCGGGTCATGCAAACCGCGAACCTCGCCTTCACCGCCCTCGACCGCATCGCGGTCACCGTCGGCCCCGGAAGCTTCACCGGCCTGCGCGTCGGCATTTCGGCGGCGCGCGGCCTCGCGCTCGCGGCCGGGCGGCCTGCCGTCGGCCTCACCACCCTGTCGGCCTATGCCGCCACCGTCGTCGGCCAGAGCAAATCGGCGCCGGTGATCTCCGCAATCGACGCGCGGCACGACCACGTCTATTTCCAGATCGTCGCCGGCGACGGCAGCCAGCTGGTGCGGCCGCGCGTCGCCTCCATCGACGAGGCGATCGCGGCCTCGCAGTTCGGCGCGCCGCATCTGGTCGGCAACGCCGCAAACATCCTCGCCGGGCGTTGGACGAAAGACAGCGAACAACCGGTCGCGGTCGATGCGCAGCCCGCGCCCGACATCGGCTGGGTCGCATGGCTCGGCGCCGCGGCCGATCCGTCGACGAATCCGGCGCGGCCGTTCTATCTGAAGGCGCCCGACGCAAAGCCGCCGGCACAACCGCCATTTGCAGCACAAGCCGCAAGCTCATGATGAGATGGCTGTCGGAATGGTGGCGCGGCGGGACGGCCGCCGTCGAGCCGGCTTCCGTGCGCGACGCCGCACGGCTGGCGCAGCTTCACGCCGCCTCCTTCGCGCACGGCTGGGGCGAGGGCGAATTCGAGAGCATGCTCAGCGAGCGCAACACGCTGGTGCATCGGCTGCGCCTCGGCCGCAGGACCATCGGATTCGCGGTGTCGCGGATCGGCGCGGACGAGGCGGAAATCCTCTCGGTCGCGGTGGACGAGGCCTATCGCGGCCGCGGCCTCTCTCGCACGCTGCTGATGACTCATCTCGGCCACCTCGCAGGGCGCGGCGTGCGCACGATATTTCTCGAAGTCGAGGAAAACAACCAGCCGGCGCGGCGGCTCTACGACAGGTACGGATTCGTGGTGGTCGGACGCCGCGAACGCTACTATAAGCAGCCGAACGGGGAACAATTGAACGCCCTTCTGATGCGGCGTGACTTGTCGTAATATTGATGGCAGAAAGCGCCCCGTCAGGCAGACAACACATGACTGGACTTAAACCTTCATCCGCATCCAAGGCGTCCGGGATCGAGGCGCGCTGTGCCGCCACCGGCATGCGCATGACCGAGCAGCGCCGTGTCATCGCCCGCGTGCTCGCGGCGGCGGTCGATCATCCCGATGTCGAGGAACTGTACCGGCGCTGCGTCGCCGTCGACGACAAGATCTCGATCTCGACCGTGTATCGCACCGTCAAGCTGTTCGAGGATGCCGGCATCATCGAACGCCACGACTTTCGCGAAGGCCGCGCGCGCTACGAGACGATGCGCGACAGCCATCACGACCACCTCATCAATCTCAGGGACGGCAAGGTAATCGAATTCACCTCCGAAGAGATCGAGAAGCTGCAGGCGGAGATCGCCCGCAAGCTCGGCTACAAGCTGGTCGACCACCGCCTCGAGCTCTATTGCGTCCCGCTCGACGACGACAAGCCGACCAACTAAGTGCCCGTCGACCTCATCATCTTCGATTGCGACGGCGTGCTCGTGGACAGCGAGGTGATCTCCTGTCGCGCCCATGCCGACGTACTGACGCGGCATGGTTATCCGATCACGTCGGAGCAGGTGTCCGAGCGTTTCCTCGGTCGCTCGACAAAACAGGCCAATCTCGAGATCGAGACCGAACTCGGACGCAAGCTGCCCGAGGCCTATCATGGCGACCTGCAGGACGAGCTGTTTCGCGCATTCGAAGCCGATCTCGAGGCGATCCGCGGCATCCACGACGTGCTCGACGTCGTGACGCAACGTGTCTGCGTTGCCTCGAGTGGTTCGCATCCACGCATGCGGGTGAGTCTCGGAAGCACGGGGCTCTATGAACGCCTCGCGCCGAACATATTTTCGTCCTCGCAGGTGAAGAATGGAAAGCCGGCTCCGGATCTGTTCCTGTTCGCGGCCAAGGAAATGGGCGTCCCGCCCGAGCGCTGCGTCGTGATCGAGGACAGTCTGGCCGGCATCGCCGGCGCGCGGGCGGCCGGTATGAAAGTGTTCGGCTTTTATGGTGGCAGTCATTGCGGAGGCGGCCATGCCGAGACCCTGCGTCAAGCCGGCGCCGACTTGACCTTTGCCGACATGCATCAGTTGCCGGAGCTGGTTCGGCGGAACGTGGCAGTGGCCGAGCTTCGGTCGTGAACAGCGGGCCGGCACCATGGACGAGCCACACGAAATAGCTCTGATCGGCGCCGGTGAAGACCAAAGGGCGGTGTTCACAGAGTACGAAATCGGTCCCGTCTGCAAGCTGAGCTGCGCCTACCGCGGAAAGACGATCAAGGCCGAGGCCGGCGATTTCTTTGAGGCGCTGTGCCTGATCCGCCGTCAGCTCGAGCCCGAGGGCCTCATCCCGTTCTGCTATGGCGCCAGCCTCAATGTGTATCCGTCCGGAATGGCGAGGGACATGGGCGCGGGGCTCAAGGCATATCGGATGACGAAAGGCGTCCATGCGCGCATGGCCGACCTCGTCGAAATCTTCTCCTCAGGGCCCGATGTAATCCCGGCCTCGGTCGACGCGCAGGAAGCATTTTGGCGGGAATGGCTCGCCACCCTTCGCGCGTAGCGCCGAATCCACGCGAAGCGGGGCCCATTCCGGTCGATTTTGAAGCCAGTTGCGGCTTTGCCCCCTTGGCGGCGACCCAAATCCCCTCCATGGGCGCCCAATCGCTGGATTTTCCCCCCTCCAACCTATATCTGAGGGCCGTCCTCCACCTCCATCTCGGGTTCCATGACGCCGCCGCGCAAGCTGCACATCAAATCTTATGGCTGCCAGATGAACGTCTACGATGCCCAGCGCATGGTGGACACGCTGGCTCCCGAGGGATTCGTGGAGACGGCGAGTGCCGAGGAGGCCGACCTCGTCATCCTCAACACCTGCCACATCCGCGAGAAGGCCTCCGAAAAGGTCTATTCCGAGCTCGGCCGATTGCGCGTCGCCAAGGACGAGGCCGCCCGCGGGGGCCGCGCGATGCAGATCGCGGTCGCCGGCTGCGTGGCGCAGGCCGAGGGTGAGGAGATCGTGCGCCGCGCGCCGGTCGTCGATGTCGTGGTGGGACCGCAGAGCTATCATCATCTGCCGGAGCTGTTGAAGCGCGCCGGCAACGAAGGCCGCGCGATCGAGACCGAGTTTCCCGCGGCCGACAAGTTCGGCTTCCTGGCCCAGCCAAAGCCCGATGCGATCCGCGCGCGCGGCATTTCCGCTTTCGTCACGGTGCAGGAAGGCTGCGACAAGTTCTGCACCTTCTGCGTCGTGCCCTACACGCGAGGTTCGGAAGTCTCCCGCCCCGTGGCCAAGATCGTCGACGACGTCAAGCGGCTCGCCGACAACGGCGTGCGCGAGCTCACGCTGATTGGACAGAACGTCAACGCCTATCATGGCGAGGGACCGGACGGGAAAGCCTGGCCGCTCGGCCGGCTGCTCGAGCATCTGGCGACCATTCCCGGCATCGCGCGGCTGCGTTACTCGACCAGCCATCCGCGTGACGTCGATGACAGCCTGATCGCGGCCCATCGCGATCTTGGTGCCCTGATGCCGTTCGTGCACCTGCCGGTACAGTCGGGCTCGGACCGGATTCTCGCCGCCATGAACCGGAAACATACCGCCGATGATTACCGGCGGCTCGTCGACCGTTTCCGCGCCGCCCGCCAAGACATTGCTTTTTCATCAGATTTTATCGTCGGCTTCCCCGGCGAGAGCGAGCAAGATTTTCTCTCCACTCTCGCGCTTGTCACGCAAATCGGCTACGCTGCGGCCTATTCGTTCAAATACTCCGCCCGGCCGGGAACGCCGGCCGCGGACATGCAGGAGACGGTGTCCCCTTCCGAGATGGACCAGCGATTGGAGCGGCTCCAGGAATTGATCGACAGCCAGCAATCGGCCTTCAACAAGGCTGCGATTGGCTCAACGGTCGATGTGCTGTTCGAGCGTCCGGCGCGCAAGGACGGCCAGATCGTCGGCCGCACCGCCTTCCTCCAGCCCGCCCATGTGATGGCCTCGGCCGACATCATCGGACAAATCCTGCCTGTCAGGATCGACAGCCTCGAGCGCTACAGCTTCCTCGGCGAACTCGCCACCGCGCGCGAGCCCGCTTTATCGCAAGCCATCGGAGCCTGAACCCTTGCCAAAAAGCGCATCGGATTCGTCTTCTTTCGCTCCCAGCCGCAAATTTGACCGCGACATGCAAGTTCCGCCCGAGACTCAGGTCGTCATCGACTTCGACGACAACCGCGCCGCATCCGCGCTGGTCGGCCCGTACGGCCAGCACCTGGCGCAGATCGAGCGGCGGCTCGGCGTCGTCGTCGATTCCAAGGGCAACCACATCACGATCGGCGGCACGCGCGACGGCTGCGACGCCGCACGCCGCGTGCTGGAGATGCTGTACGCGCAAGCCGCGAAGGGACAGGACCTCGACCAGGGTGAGGTCGAAGGCGCGATCCGCGCCGTGATCGCGCAGGGCTCGCTGTTCGAGTTCGACGCCAAATCGGCCAAATCGGCCTTTGACAGCATCAATTTGCGCAAGCGCCCGGTGCGCGCGCGCACCGCCGCGCAGGATTCCTACATCCGCGCGCTGAAGCGCCACGAGCTGGTGTTCGGCATCGGCCCCGCCGGCACCGGCAAGACCTGGCTCGCGGTCGCGCATGCGGCGCAGCTGTTCGAGCGCAAGGAGGTCGACAAGATCATCCTGTCGCGCCCGGCGGTGGAAGCCGGCGAGCGGCTGGGCTTTTTGCCCGGCGATCTCCGCGAGAAGGTCGATCCGTATCTGCGCCCGATCTACGACGCGCTCTACGACCTCATGGATGCGCGCATCGTCGAGCGCGCGCTCCAGACCGGCGAGATCGAGATCGCGCCGCTCGCCTTCATGCGCGGCCGCACGCTGACCAACGCCGCCATCATCCTGGACGAGGCGCAGAACACCACGTCGATGCAGATGAAGATGTTTTTGACCCGTCTCGGCGAGAACAGCCGCATGATCGTGACCGGCGACCCCTCGCAGATCGACCTGCCGAACGGCCAGACCTCGGGCCTGGCCGAAGCAACGCGCCTCCTGAGCGGTGTCGAGGGCATTGCCCAAGTTCATTTCAAAGCCGAGGACGTGATCCGCCATGAGCTCGTGGCGCGGATCGTCGCCGCCTATGAGGGTTCGCCGCAGCGGCCGGCCGCCGATAAATCCTGACGGGACAACAGCCGGACCAAGAGGGCGCGGACACGGCGTTCTTCGTTCCGAACAAAGACAATGTCACACCCCAATCTTCCCATGACCGAGGTCCTCATCGTTGCCGATTGCTGGCAGCGCGAGCCCGATTCCGAAGCCGTGATCCAGCGCGCGGTTGCAGCCGCCGCCGAAAGTGTCGACGAAGACGTTGCCGACGCCGAAGTGGCCGTGATGCTGACCGACGACGCCGGCATCCGCACCCTCAACAGCAACTGGCGCGGCATCGACAAGCCGACCAACGTGCTGTCGTTTCCCGCACTCCAGCCGGAGGGGGAGTGGAAGGAAGGCGATGCCCCGCGCATGCTCGGCGATATCGCGATCGCCTATGAGACCATGCGGCGCGAGGCCGACGAGGAGCACAAGCCGTTCGACCACCATTTGAGCCATCTGGCCGTGCACGGCTTCCTGCACCTGATCGGCTACGACCACGAGAACGATGGCGACGCCGAGGAGATGGAAGCGCTGGAGACGCAGATCCTGGCTCACCTTGGAATCCCCGATCCCTATGCAGACCGCGCGGGGGCGCATTGAAATGCCGGAGTCCGACCCGATCCAGGACAATCCGCGCAACACGGCCAACCTGCCGGCCGTTGTGACACAGGGCGAGGTGATGCGCCCGACCGCCGATGGCTGGCTCTTGCGCGCCATCCGCACGCTGTTCGGCTGGAAGGCGGGATCGGTGCGCGACGACCTTCAGGTCGTGCTCGACGCGACGACGCCTGACGACACCGGTTTCTCGGCAGTCGAGCGCACCATGCTCCGCAACATCCTCGGTCTGCACGAGCGCCGCATCGCCGACGTCATGGTGCATCGCGCCGACGTCGTCGCGGTGAAGCGGGACATCCCGCTCGGCGAATTGATGGACCGCTTCGAGAGCGCCGGCCATTCCCGCCTCGTGGTCTACAACGAGACGCTCGACGATCCCGTCGGCATCGTCCACATCCGCGACCTGCTCGCCTTCATGACGGCGCGCGCGCGTGTATCCGAAGCGACCAAGACCAAGCGCAAGAAGCCGCTGCCGGCCGGGCTCGATCTGAAGGCCGTCGACCTCGCGCTGCCGCTCGAGGACGCGCGCATCATCCGCAAGCTGCTCTACGTGCCGCCCTCGATGCGGGCGATCGACCTGCTCGCGCAGATGCAGGCCACGCGCATTCACCTCGCGCTGGTGGTCGACGAATATGGCGGCAGCGACGGGCTGGTTTCGCTCGAAGACATCGTCGAGCAGATCGTCGGCGAGATCGACGACGAGCACGACAGCGACGAGCCGCCCTCGATCGTGCGCCTGCCCGACAACGCCTTCATCGCCGACGCCCGCGCCAGCCTCGACGACGTTCGCACCGTGATCGGGGAAGACTTCGTCACCGGCGAAGCCGGCGAGGAAGTCGAGACGCTTGGCGGCTATCTCGTCAGCTTCGTCGGGCGCCTGCCGGTGCGCGGCGAGGTGATCTCCGGCCCCGGCGCTTACGAGGTCGAGGTGCTCGATGCCGATCCGCGCCGCGTCAAGCGGCTGCGCATCTCGACGCGCAAGGAACGGCCCGCGCCGCGGACCCAGCGCGAGAGAAGCCGCCGCGAGGCCGCGCCCGACGGCGGCCAGCCGCCCGCCAGCGACACGCAGAGCCCGCCGCCAAGCGACGGGACCGGTCAACAGTGAGCCCGCTGCAGCGAGTTCGGCAGATCGCGCTTGCCATCATCCTCACTTGGGGATGGAAGCGCGCCGTCATCGCGATGGGGTGCGGCGCGCTGTCGGTGCTGGCGCTGGCGCCATTCAATGTCTTTCCAGTGCTGTTCATCACCTTTCCAGTGCTGGTCTGGTTGATCGACGGCACCGGCGCCGGACGATATGGCGGCGTCCCCGCTGCCGCGCTGACCGGCTACTGGTTCGGGCTCGGCTATTTCGTCCCCGGCCTGTACTGGATCGGCTACGCCTTCTTCGTCGATGCCGACGTGTTCGCCTGGCTGACGCCGTTCGCCGTACTCGGCCTGCCGGCTTACCTGTCCATCTTCACGGCCATCGGCTTTGCGCTGGCGCGCCTGCTCTGGACCAAGAACGCCACCCGCGTGCTCGCACTCGCGGCAAGCCTCACGTTGAGCGAATGGCTGCGCGGCCACGCGCTGACCGGCTTTCCCTGGAATGCGTTCGGCTATGCGCTGTCCGAGCCGCTGCCGCTGGCGCAGACGGCCTCGCTGATCGGCCTGTGGGGCATGACCTTCCTGACGGTTGCGATCTTCGCCAGCCCCGCGACGTTGATCGACCGCACGCCCGATCGCCGCCTGCAATGGCGCGTGCCGGCGGCGGCAATTGCGCTGTTGATTGTCATGAGCATCTTCGGCGCGATCCGCCTGTCGCTACATCCGACCACGATGGTATCGGGCGCCAAGCTGCGCCTGATGCAGCCAAACCTCCAGCAGGACGCGAAATTCAACTACGCCGCCAAGGCGGAAGTGATGAAGAAGTACCTCGCCCTGTCGGACCGTGCCTCCGGCCCGCAATCCACCGGCGTGCGCGATGCCACCATCCTGATCTGGCCCGAATCCGCCTTTCCGTTCTTCCTGACTCGCGAAGCCGACGCGATGGCAGAGATCGCCGATCTCCTGCCGAAAGGCACCGTGCTGATCACGGGCTCGGTCCGCGCGCCCGATCTGCCGCGGGGCACGCCGATCACGCGTGCCTATAATTCGATCTATGTGATTGATCATGACGGCAGCGTGCTTGCGGTCTACGACAAGCTGCATCTGGTGCCGTTCGGCGAATTTCTTCCCTATCAGGCTTTGATGGAGAAACTCGGCTTCGAGCAACTGACGCGTGTGCGCGGGGGCTTCATTCCCGGCACGGTGCGGCATGCGCTGCCGGTCCCCAGCGCACCGCCCGCGCTGCCGCTGATCTGTTACGAAGCAATCTTTCCCGGCGAAGTTGCGGGACGCAACGAACGTCCGGGCTGGATCGTGAACCTCACCAATGACGGCTGGTTCGGCATCTCGACCGGCCCTTATCAGCATCTGGAGCAGTCGCGGATGCGCGCGATCGAGCTCGGATTGCCGCTGGTCCGCTCTGCCAATACAGGCGTCTCCGCGGTGATTGATCCGGTGGGCCGCACCGTTGCCAGCCTCGGACTCGGAATCGAAGGCATTTTGGATGCAAGCCTGCCCGCCGCGATCCCGCCAACCGTCTATGCGCGCGTGGGCGACGTGCCCGCCGCCATGCTCGTCGCGGTGGCCGTGTTTCTGGCCGTCCGCCGGCGTGTCGCCCGGCCGCAGCGCTGATCGCGACCTTCCCAGCAGCGCGGCCGGAAGCTTTTGACAACCGTAGTCCCACGGTTGACAGACTGCACGCAGGCTCCCCATTCTGCACCCGCTGCAAAAGACAGTGGTGCGTTGCTAAATTTCTCCGCAATGTTTCCCAATAACAGGGTTTGATTTGACGTTGCTTGCACCTGAGGCACTCCAATTGATTGCGCTTAAGGTGGTGTTTGGAGGGCTGAGGAAATGTCGAAAGCGCCCAACCCTGTTGACAAATATGTCGGCAGTCGCGTGCGCATGCGCCGCATCATGTTGGGCATGAGCCAGGAAAAGCTCGGTGAAGCTTTAGGCCTGACTTTCCAGCAGATTCAGAAATACGAGAAGGGCACCAACCGGGTCGGCGCGAGCCGTATCCAGCAGATCGCCGAGATTCTGCAGGTGCCGGTGTCATTCCTGTTCGAGGGCGGCCCGAGCGGCGTGCCCGGGCCGGATGGCTTCAGCGAAGGCGCCTCGCCGTCTTACGTCTCGGATTTCCTCGCTACTTCCGAGGGCTTGGCCTTGACCAAGGCGTTCACGCGAATCACCGATTCGAAGATGCGCCGCTCGATCGTCGATCTCGTCGAGCAGATTGCAGCCCGCGAAGGTCCCGACAAGCGCTGAGGCGCCATCTCGATGGCGATTTGAGACGGCGTGAAATCTGGCCTATGTCGTCATTTGTGGCCGCGGCTTGACGCGCGTCCGCCCCGATGATGCGATTCAAAGGCACAGATGCGCCCATGACCAGGTACAATTGGTTCGATTCCCAAACCATTCTCGATGGCATCCGCCGCTGGGTGGAGATCGAGACGCCGACGGAAGCGCCTGAACAGGTCAACGAGCTGGTCTCGGTGGTCGCCGAGCAATACCGCGATCTGCCGGTCACGCTCGAGCGCATCGCAGGCGTCGATGGCTGCGGCGATCATCTCATGGCGCGCTCGAATTGGGGCCAGGACCAGCCGGGCATCCTTGTGCTGAGCCACCTCGATACTGTCCATCCCATGGGATTCATCGAGCGCCTGCCGTTCAAGGTCGAAGGCGACGTCGCGTTCGGTCCCGGTATCTACGACATGAAAGGCGGCGCCTACATCGCCCATCACGCGTTTCGTGCCCTCTGCGCCGACGGCGATCGTTCGCCGCTCGGCATCACCCACCTGTTCACCTCCGACGAGGAGATCGGCAGCCCGACCTCGCGCGCGCTGATCGAGC
Organism: Bradyrhizobium sp. UNPF46; assembly: GCF_006658625.1. NCBI lineage: Bacteria > Pseudomonadati > Pseudomonadota > Alphaproteobacteria > Hyphomicrobiales > Nitrobacteraceae > Bradyrhizobium > Bradyrhizobium sp. UNPF46. Next base: position 81,403 of record NZ_LFJB01000001.1, on the reverse strand, counting down.
AGGAAGGGCGCAGGGCCAAATATGTGCTGGTGACGGAGCCGGCGCGAGACGGCGGCAAGATCGTCACCGGACGCAAGGGCGTCGGACGCTTCCGGGTGTTCGTCAAAGGCGTGCCGGCGCATGCCGGCTCGCGGCCCGAAGACGGCCGCAGCGCGGTGCGCGAGCTCGCCAATGTCATCCTGGCACTGGAAGGGATGAACGACCTGAAGCGCGGCGTCACCGTCAATGTCGGCGTTGTGCGCGGCGGCACGCGCCCCAACGTCACGCCGGAGGAGGCCTATGCCGAGGTCGATCTGCGCGTCGTGAGCCTCAAGGACGCAGACGAGTTCGTCGGCAGGATCCTCGCTTTGACCTCGAAGACCGACGGCGTCACCGTGACCGTCGCGGGCGAGCTCAACCGTCCGCCCTACGAGAAGAGCAATGCAGGCGCCTCGCTGTTCGAGCACGCGAAGACGCTCGCCGGCGAGATCGGCTTCGAGCTGATCGACACCCACACCGGCGGCGGCTCGGACGGCAATTTCACCGCGCCGCATACCGCAACGCTCGACGGGCTCGGCGTCGACGGCAAGGGCGCTCACACCCATTATGAGCAGCTCTACATCTCCTCGCTCGCGCCGCGTGCGCGGCTGCTCCATCGCCTGTATCAGACCCTGCGATGAGCGAGCGCAAATCAGATCCCGATCGCGACGACAGCGAGCGCGCCTTCTTCGGGCGCCGCAAGGGCCACAAGCTCAGGCAGCACCAGGCCGAGCTGATCGATCATCTGCTGCCGCATCTCGCGCTCGACATCCACGGTGAGACGCCGGCGGACGCGCGCGAGATCTTTGGCCCCGCAATCGAAGATGTGCGGCTCGAGATCGGCTTCGGCGGCGGCGAGCATCTCGCGGCCGAGGCACAGACCTTCGCCACGACCGGCTTCATCGGCTGCGAGCCTTACGTCAACGGCATGGCAAAGATCCTCGCGCAGATCGAGGCCGCCAATATCGGCAACATCCGCCTGTTCGCCGGCGACGCCGCCGAGCTGCTGGCCTGGCTGCCTGAGGCATCACTGTCACGGATCGACCTGATCCATCCCGATCCCTGGCCGAAGCGGCGGCACTGGAAACGGCGCTTCGTCCAGGACAGGACGATCGCCGCGATGGCGCGCGTGCTGAAGCCGAACGGTGAATTCCGCTTCGTCTGCGATATCGACGATTACTGCGCCTGGACGCTGTCGCATCTTGCGCGTTCGCAGGACTTCGTCTGGCTTGCCGAGCGCGCCGACGATTTCAGGCAGCCATGGGCCGGCTATACCATGACCCGCTACGGCCGGAAGGCCGCGCGCGAAGGGCGCAAGGCGGCTTACTTGCGGTTCAGGCGAGTTGGTTAGAGCGTTTTCGAGCGAAGTGGACGCCGGTTCGCGTGAAGAAAACGCGTCAAAACAAGAATCTAGAGCTTCGGTTCAGATTCAATCAGAACCGAAGCTCTAGCCGTCATTGCGAGGCGCCCGCGACAATTGCGCTGCGCTCGCAATGACTGAGCGCGGAGCTAGATGGTCTGCCGGTTGCGCCAGAAATTCACGACCCGCTCGGCGGTCGTCGGCATCAGGCGCGTGAAGTTCACGCGCGCGGTCTCGATATCGGCGTCGGCCGGCGTGCGATGCGGACCGTACCAGAGCAGGATGAGCGCGCGCACCGTGGGCCAGCCCAGATTCAGCACGCGGCCGACGATGAGAAGCGGATCGCAGCGGTCGCCTGAAACCAGGCGGTCGAGAACCGAGAGGCGGACGCCGGACATCGCCGAGAGCGAGGCGATCGATTCCTCGTATTTGTTCGCCTTGGCGAAGCCGAGCAGCGCGCTCTCGCCGAGATGGCCCTCGCGCTGCAAGGTCAGCACCGTACGCTGGGCTCCCGAGAAATCGCGCCGCGGTCCCGGCGGCAGCGCAGCTTCCTCGATCGCCGCCATCGCGCGCTTGATCTCGATCTGGCGCGCGGGATTGACGACGCTGGAGAGGCGGCGGCGGATGACGTCGAGCGTGCCGTCGAGAAGCTGCTTCAGGTTCTCACCCGAAAGATCGGTACGCTGGCCGATCTTGAGCGTCAGCACGCCGTCCTGCGCGGCACGCTTGATGAGCTCGGAATAGCTGCCGGGCGAGAACGCCGCGCCGGCATTGCCCGCGGCACGGCGCACCACGTCGCGATCGCCGCGCTCGACCAGCACGTCGGTGATCTCGGTCGACAATGCGGGGCGCTCGGTCATCGCCAGCAGATGGCCCTGCCCCTTCAGTCGCGCGATCTCGACCAGCGCGGCATCGCCGAGCACGGGCGAGCGGCGCAGCACCGGGCCGGCCACCATGATCTCGTTTTCGTGCGCGAGCTGATTGACCAGATGCGGCGGCGCGTTGTTCAGGTGCGAGAAGCGCTCGGCCAGGTCCACGCGCGAGGCAAGCTCCGCATGCGGCACGAGATCGATCAGGAGATTGTCGAAGAGATCGATGAGCTCGGGACGAAGATTGGCGGAATCCTGGAAGAACAGTTCGGAGATGGCGCGCGCGATCTCGCCGCGTCGCCGCGGATCGCCGCGTTTGACGATATCGTCCAGTCCGGGAATGAGCGACGTGGCAACGGTCATGTAAACGTAACTCGAACAGGGCACGCCGCGGGTGCGCCCTTGGTCCAAGCCGCCCCACAATCGGGGAATTTAGCCCCCCGAGGTGAAGGAAGCGTTAGGCCCGGGACGCCGCGAATCGAGCGCAAAAAGCCTCGTTTGGCCCGCGATGGGCCTTGTCCAAGGGGAGAGAAAGCGCTATATCAGCGTCAATTCATCTTCTCATACGATCCGCGTAGGAGAGTGGGCCCGAAAGGACCCGCTCTTTTTTGTTACCTGAACGCGGCTTGGCGGAAGATGCGGCCCGACGCGTGTCGGGAAGAGTTCCAAAGCGGCTTTGACATCTTAACCAAGCCTTAACCCCAAGCCCTATCCAACGAGCGCCTTGACCCCTGTTATGACCGAACCGAACACTGGTTCCACCGATGCCGAGTTGCTGGCCGAGCCGAGGCTCGTGGTCGAGCCGGGCGTGGCGGCACGTGTGTCTGCGGTCGCAGGTCCGGTGCTCGAGGGCATGGGCTACCGGCTGGTGCGAATCCGCATCTCCGGTGAGGCCGGCTGCACCGTGCAGATCATGGCCGAGCGGCCGGACGGCTCGATGCAGCTCGAGGATTGCGAGGCGATCTCGCGGGCGTTGTCGCCCGTGCTCGACGTCGCCGACCCCATCGACCGGGCCTACCGGCTGGAAATCTCCTCGCCGGGGATCGACCGGCCGCTGGTGCGCCGCTCTGATTTCGAGCGTTATTCCGGCCATCTGGTGAAGATCGACATGGCCGTCGCCCACGAGGGACGCAAGCGGTTCCGTGGCACGCTCGGTGCCGTCGAGGGCGACCGGGTGCACCTGCGTCGCGACGACGTCAAGACGAGCGACAATCCCGACGTTCTCCTGAGGATGGAAGACATCAGCGAGGCACGGCTGGTGCTGACCGACGAGCTGATCGCGGAATCCATGCGCCGCGGCAAGGCGCAGGAGCGTCAGATGCGCCGCGATCTCGGACTGGAGCCGCCGGCTGCACCGCACGCTGAGATCAGCGCGAAGATCACCAAGAACACCAAGCCGGCGAAGAAGAAGCCGGCCCCGACCAACACCAAGAAACATCGCCTTGCCGCCGAACGCGCGCGGCGCGGCGAGATCGATCCTGACCAAGGAGACTAGCCATGGCAGTCAGCGCCAATCGACTTGAATTGCTCCAGATCGCCGACGCCGTTGCGCGCGAGAAATCGATCGACCGCGGCATCGTCATCGCGGCGATGGAGGACGCCATCGCCAAGGCGGCGCGGGCCCGTTACGGCAGCGAGACTGACGTTCACGCCGAGATCGACCCGAAGAAGGGCGAATTGCGGCTGTCGCGCCACATGCTGGTGGTCGACAAGGTCGAGAACCATTCCAACCAGATCTCGCTGGTCGACGCGCAGCGCGCCAATCCCGGCGCCCAGGTCGGCGACACCATCGCCGACACCCTGCCGCCGCTGGAATACGGCCGTATCGCCGCGCAGTCGGCCAAGCAGGTGATCGTGCAGAAGGTGCGCGAGGCCGAGCGCGACCGGCAGTACCAGGAATTCAAGGACCGCATCGGCGACATCGTCAACGGCGTCGTCAAGCGCGTCGAATATGGCAGCGTGATCGTCGACCTCGGCCGCGGCGAAGCCATCATCCGCCGCGACGAGATGCTGCCGCGCGAAGTGTTCCGCAACGGCGACCGCGTCCGCGCCTACATCTTCGACGTCCGCCGCGAGACGCGCGGTCCGCAGATCTTCCTCTCCCGCACTCATCCGCAGTTCATGGCGAAGCTGTTCGCGCAGGAAGTGCCGGAAATCTATGACGGCATCGTCGAGATCAAGGCGGTTGCCCGCGATCCGGGCTCGCGCGCGAAAATCGGCGTGATTTCCCGCGATTCCTCGGTGGATCCGGTCGGCGCCTGCGTCGGTATGCGCGGCTCGCGCGTGCAGGCCGTGGTGAACGAATTGCAGGGCGAGAAGATCGACATCATCCCGTGGTCGCCCGACATCGCGACCTTCGTGGTCAACGCGCTGGCGCCGGCCGAAGTCTCCAAGGTCGTCATCGACGAGGACCGCGAGCGCATCGAGGTCGTGGTGCCCGACACCAACAACCAGCTCTCGCTGGCGATCGGCCGCCGCGGCCAGAACGTGCGTCTGGCCTCGCAGCTCACCGGCTGGGACATCGACATCCTGACCGAGCAGGAGGAATCGGAGCGCCGCCAGGCCGACTTCGAGAACTCCACTCGCGTCTTCATGGAATCGCTCAACGTCGACGAAGTGGTCGGCCAGCTGCTGGCGTCCGAGGGCTTCACCTCGGTCGAGGAACTCGCCATGGTGGACCTCAAGGAACTCGCCGGCATCGAGGGTTTCGACGAGGAGACCGCGCAGGAGCTGCAGAGCCGTGCCCGCGAATATCTCGAGCAGCAGGAAGCGGAGATCGAGGCGAGGCGCAAGGAGCTCGGTGTCGAGGACGCCGTCAAGGACGTGCCCGGCGTCACATCCAAGATGCTGGTGAAGTTCGGCGAGAACGACATCAAGACCGTCGAGGACCTCGCGGGCTGCGCCACCGACGATCTGGTCGGCTGGACCGAGCGCAAGGAAGGCGGCGAACAGACCAAATTCCCGGGCGCCCTGGACGGCATCGAGATCTCCCGTGACGATGCCGAAGCGATGATCATGCAGGCCCGCGTCAAGGCCGGCTGGATCACCGAGGCCGATCTCGCCAAGCCCGCCGAAGAGGCTGAAGCGACTGAAGATCAGCCGGCTTAAGGGCAAGGAGAATGTCGTCCGGATGCTCGCAGACACTGACCACGAACTCGACAATGGCCCGCGGACCGAAAGGTCCGCGACCATGCGGATGTGCGCGGTCAGTCGGCAGGTCCGGCCGATCGACGAACTGATTCGCTTCGTCGTATCGCCCCAAGGCGAAATAGTTCCCGATCTCAAACGCAAGCTGCCCGGACGCGGCATGTGGGTGACCGCCTCACGCGAGGTGGTTGCGGAAGCCGTGCGGCGTCACCAATTTAGCAAGGCCTTCAAGCGCGAGCTGCGCATCCCTCAGACGCTTCCCGCCGACATCGAGGCGCTCCTGGTTCGGAGTGTCACCGAAGCCCTTGGGATCGCCGCCAAGGCGGGCCAGGTCGTGGCCGGCTTCGGCAAGGTCGAAAGCGCCCTTGGGGAGGGCACGGCCGAGGTCCTGATCCACGCCAGCGACGGGGCTGCGGACGGAATCCGCAAATTGGACATGCTGGCGCGTCAAAATGCCGGAAATCGCGGCGCCAAGCCGCAGATTCCCGTCGTGACCGCCCTGAAATCGGTAGAATTGGATTTGGCACTAACCCGGTCAAATGTGATACATGCTGCCCTGCTCGCGGGCCCGGCGAGCAAGTCATTCCTGTCACGTAGCCAGATGCTGGTCCGATACCGGATGGCGGACGATGACAAGACTGCTGAAAAGCACGGCCAGGATTTCTGAGAGACAACGACGACCCGATTGGACGGTGCGGCAACGCACAACACTGATAAATCAGGATTAGGACTGCTGAATGGTTGATACCAAGACCCCTGGCGACAAGAAGCTGAGCGTTCCGAGCAAGACGCTATCGCTCAAGCCGCGCGTCGAAACGGGCACTGTGCGCCAGAGCTTCGCCCATGGCCGCAGCAAGCAGGTGCTGGTCGAGAAGCGCGGCAAGCGCCGCGTCGACGGCACTCCTGAGCCGCAGGCCGCCGAGGTGGCGAAGCCCGCGCCGGCTGCGCCTGCGCCCGCTCCGTCGCGTCCCGCGCCGCCGCGCAATGCCGGCTCCGGCGTGGTGCTGCGTACGCTGACCGAGGACGAGCGCTCCGCCCGCGCCAGCGCGCTGGCCGATGCGAAAGTTCGCGAAGTCGAAGAGCGTCGCCAGGCCGAGGAGGAGGCTCAGCGCCGCGCTGTTCGCGAAGCCGCTGAACGCGCCGAGCGCGAAGCCGCCGAATCCCGCCGCAAGGCCGAGGAAGAGCGCCACCGTCACGAGGACGAGGCCAAGCGCAAGGCCGAGACCGAGGCCAAGAAGCGTTTTGGCGAAGGCGAGCAGCCGCAATCCGCCTCGCGCCCCGCTGCCGCGGCAGCAGCCCCGGCCGCTCCTGCAGCGCGCCCCGGCGCGCCCGCGCCGCGGCCTGGCGCCACGACGGCTCGCCCGGGAGCGACGACGGCCCGCCCAGGAACCACCACGCAGCGTCCGGCCGGCGGACCGCTCGGTCGCGCGCCCGCGGTTGCCGCTGGACCAGACGAGGACGATGGTCCGCGTCAGATCCGTCGCGGTCCCGGCGGCGCTGCACGTCCTGCGGCAGCCCCCAAGACCACCCACAAGCCCGGCCCGCAGAAAGAGCGCGGCCGCCTCACGGTGGTCACCGCGCTCAATGCCGACGAGGTGCGCGAGCGTTCGATCGCCTCGTTCCGCCGCCGCACCCAGCGTCTGAAGGGCCACGCCTCGAACGAGCCCAAGGAAAAGCTGATCCGCGAGGTGGTGATTCCTGAAGCGATCACCATCCAGGAACTCGCCAACCGCATGGCCGAACGTGCGGTCGACGTCATCCGCATGCTGATGAAGCAGGGCGCGATGCACAAGATCACCGACGTGATCGACGCCGACACCGCGCAGCTGATCGCCGAAGAGCTGGGCCACACCGTCAAGCGCGTCGCCGCCTCGGACGTCGAAGAGGGTCTGTTCGACCAGGTCGACGATTCCACCGACACCGAGACGCGTTCGCCTGTCGTGACCGTGATGGGTCACGTCGACCACGGCAAGACCTCGCTGCTCGACGCGCTCCGTCATGCCAACGTGGTCTCCGGCGAGGCCGGCGGCATCACCCAGCATATCGGCGCCTATCAGGTCGTCTCGCCCGAAAGCGGCAAGAAGATCACCTTCATCGACACGCCCGGCCACGCCGCGTTCACCGCGATGCGCGCCCGCGGCGCCAAGGTCACCGACATCGTCGTGCTGGTGGTCGCGGCCGATGACGGCGTGATGCCGCAGACGGTCGAAGCCATCAACCACGCCAAGGCGGCGCGGGTGCCGATCATCGTTGCCATCAACAAGATCGACAAGCCCGACGCCAAGCCCGAGCGCGTGCGCACCGAGCTGCTCCAGCACGAGGTGCAGGTCGAATCGTTCGGCGGCGACGTCGTCGACGTCGAAGTGTCCGCCAAGAACAAGACCAATCTCGACAAGCTGCTGGAGATGATCGCGCTCCAGGCCGACATCCTCGACCTCAAGACCAATTCGGAACGGCCGGCCGAGGGCACCGTGATCGAGGCCAAGCTCGACCGCGGCCGCGGTCCGGTCGCGACCGTGCTGGTCCAGCGCGGTACGCTCCGGGTCGGCGACATCATCGTCGCGGGCGCCGAGATGGGCCGCGTCCGCGCGCTGATCTCGGATCAGGGCGAAACCGTGCAGGAAGCCGGCCCCTCGGTGCCGGTCGAAGTGCTCGGCTTCAACGGTCCGCCGGAAGCCGGCGACCGTCTCGCCGTGGTCGAGAACGAAGCCCGCGCCCGCCAGGTCACCAGCTACCGCGCGCACCAGAAGCGCGAGAATGCGGCTGCCTCGATCTCCGGCATGCGCGGCTCGCTCGAGCAGATGATGTCGCAGTTGAAGACCGCGGGCCGCAAGGAATTCCCGCTGATCATCAAGGCCGACGTGCAGGGCTCGCTGGAAGCGATCCTCGGCTCGCTGGAGAAGCTCGGCACCGACGAAGTCGCAGCCCGCATCCTGCATGCCGGCGTCGGCGGCATCTCGGAATCCGACGTGACGCTGGCCGAGGGCTTCAACGCCGCGATCATCGGTTTCTCGGTTCGCGCCAACAAGGAGGCCGCTGCGGCCGCCAAGCGCAACGGCATCGAGATCCGCTACTACAACATCATCTACGATCTCGTGGACGACGTGAAGAAGGCGATGAGCGGCCTGCTCGCGCCGACCCTGCGCGAAACCATGCTCGGCAACGCCTCGATCCTGGAGATCTTCAACATCTCCAAGGTCGGCAAGGTCGCCGGCTGCCGCGTCACCGACGGCACCGTGGAACGCGGCGCCAATGTGCGCCTGATCCGCGACAACGTCGTCGTGCACGAAGGCAAGCTGTCGACGCTGAAGCGCTTCAAGGACGAAGTGAAGGAAGTCCAGTCCGGTCAGGAATGCGGCATGGCCTTCGAGAACTACCACGACATGCGTGCCGGTGACGTGATCGAGTGTTACCGCGTGGAGACGATCCAGCGCTCCCTGTAAGTCCAAATCTTACCGAAGCGACCGGATCTTTTTGAACTGAAATTGCGGGAGTGCGATGGCCGGATTGTTTCCGGCCATCCACCCCTCTTCGTTTCAACAGGACAAATGACAATGCCCGTGTCCCAAGCACGGGCATGACGAGGTGATTTTCGAGAATGCCACGCCATCATCAGAAGAAGAGTTCCGTCCCCGGCGGAGGCTCGCAACGTCAGTTGCGCGTCGGCGAGCAGGTTCGCCACGCGATGGCCGATATTCTGGCGCAAGGCAATGTGCATGATGCTGACCTCGAAGGTCACATCATCACCGTGCCGGAGGTGCGGATGTCGCCCGACCTGAAGCTCGCGACAGTCTATGTGATGCCGCTCGGTGGCCGCGACACCGACATCGTCATCGCTGCGCTCGAACGCAACAAGAAGTTCCTGCGCGGCGAGGTCGCGCGGCGCGTTAACCTGAAATTTGCACCTGACATTCGCTTCCGCGTCGACGAACGATTCGACGAAGCGGAACGGATCGAGAAGCTTTTGCGAACACCTGCGGTGCAGAAGGACCTCGAACAAGACTCCAAACAGGACTTGGAACAGGATCCGGAGACGGATCGGGAAGAAGAACGATGACGATGGACCCGGCTCACGACACGATCAGCGGCGAACAGGCCGATCAGCGCGACGTGCAGAAAAATAATTTTGCGGACATGGGCGGCAATACTCAGCCGCATCACGAGCCGCGCCGCGTCAACAACGATCCGCGTGCCAACAACAAGCAGAAGGGCAACCAGGTTCGCCGCGATCGGCGCGACGTCCATGGCTGGGTCGTGCTCGACAAGCCGATCGGCATGACCTCGACGCAGGCGGTTGCCGTGCTCAAGCGCCTGTTCAACGCCAAGCGCGCCGGACATGCCGGCACGCTCGATCCGCTCGCCTCGGGCGGGCTGCCGATCGCGCTCGGTGAAGCCACCAAGACCGTTCCCTTCGTCATGGACGGCCGCAAGCGCTACCAGTTCACGGTGTGCTGGGGCGAGGAGCGCGACACCGACGACATCGAAGGCCGGGTCACCGCGACCTCCGACCAGCGTCCGACCCGGGAGGCCATCCTGGCCCTCCTGCCGCGCTTTACCGGGGTCATCGAGCAGATCCCGCCGCGCTATTCGGCGATCAAGGTCCAGGGCGAGCGGGCCTATGACCTCGCCCGCGACGGCGAGGTCGTGGAATTGGCGCCCCGTCCGGTCGAGATTCACCATTTAACCCTTGTGGATCAACCGGATAGCGACCGGGCCGTGTTCGAGGCCGAGTGCGGCAAGGGCACCTATGTCCGCGCGCTGGCCCGCGATATGGGCCGGATTCTCGGCACTTACGGCCATATCTGCGCGCTCCGGCGGACCCTGGTCGGCCCATTTGGCGAAAACGACATGATTCCGCTGGATCAGCTGGAGGCTTTGTGCGATAGAGCCGCGTCCGGCGAGGGTAGCCTCGCGGACGCGCTTATGCCCGTTGAGACCGCGCTGGACGACATCCCGGCACTGGCCGTCACTCGGGCTGATGCGGCAAGGCTCCATCGGGGCCAGGCCGTTTTGTTGCGCGGACGGGATGCGCCCACTTGTAGCGGCACAGTCTATGTCACGGTGGCAGGCCGTCTTTTGGCGCTTGCTGAAGTTGGCAATGGCGAAATCATCCCCAAGCGTGTGTTCAACCTGACCGGCCTGACTGCCAGCCCCGGTCGCAACGAGAGAAATTGACGATGTCGATTGCCGCAGAACGCAAAGCGGAAGTCATCAAGACGAATGCCACCAAGGCCGGCGACACCGGTTCGCCGGAGGTTCAGGTCGCGATCCTGTCGGAGCGCATCAACAACCTGACCAACCACTTCAAGACCCACGTGAAGGACAACCATTCGCGTCGTGGCCTCTTGAAGCTGGTCTCGACCCGCCGCTCGCTGCTCGACTACCTGAAGAAGCGGGACGAGGCGCGTTACAAGGCTCTGCTCGAGAAGCACAACATTCGTCGCTAAGTGTTCCCACGCGCGCCACTGGCGCGCGTTTTCGTGCGTGGTTTCGAGCGAGAGCGTTTATTTAAGGCCTTTTGATCGAAGCTGCGCGCACGCCGGATGCGGATCGTTGACGATTCGGATCCGGGGCATGATGAGCGAAGACCTAAGGTTCGGTGTTCGCGCTCGTGCCGACTGACAGTCCAGCAGCAATCCGGCGGCTGGGCACAACGGGCAAGGCGCCCGTATGACCCGAAAGGATGGACGCCATCCGAAATCCAAAAACCATGGCAGGATCGCAGGACGCTGATCACCCGCTTCGATCAGCGCCCCGCAATCTTGCGCATGGTTTTTGTTTTTCGAGCCGTCCTTCTTTCGAGAACCCATGAAAGAAGACATCTATGTTCAATAAGCATTCGGTCGAGATCGACTGGGGTGGACGCACTCTCAAGCTGGAAACCGGCAAGATCGCCCGTCAGGCCGATGGCGCCGTCGTCGCCACCTATGGCGAGACCGTCGTGCTCGCCACCGTCGTCGCGGCGAAGGCGCCGCGCGAAGGCGTCGACTTCCTGCCGCTGACCGTCGACTACCAGGAGAAGACCTACGCTGCGGGCCGCATCCCCGGCGGCTATTTCAAGCGTGAGGGACGTCCGACCGAGAAGGAGACGCTGGTCTCCCGCCTGATCGACCGTCCGATCCGTCCGCTGTTCGTCGACGGCTGGCGCAACGAGACCCAGGTGATCGTCACCGTGCTCTCGCACGACATGGAGAACGACCCTGATATCGTCGCGCTGGTGGCTTCGTCCGCCGCGCTGACCCTGTCCGGCGCGCCCTTCAAGGGCCCGATCGGCGCCGCCCGCGTCGGCTTCGCCAATGACGAGTTCATCCTCAACCCGACGCTCGACGAGATGGTCGACACCCAGCTCGACCTGGTCGTCGCCGGCACCGCCGACGCCGTGCTGATGGTGGAATCGGAAGCCAAGGAGTTGAACGAGGACATCATGCTCGGCGCGGTGATGTTCGGTCACCGTCACTTCCAGCCGGTGATCAACGCCATCATCGAGCTCGCTGAGAAGGCCGCCAAGGAGCCGCGCGAAGTCACCGTCATCGACAATTCCGCGCTCGAGAAGGAGATGCTCGGCCTCGTCGAGCAGGAGCTGCGCGCCGCCTACGCCATCCCGGTCAAGCAGGACCGCTACGCCGCGGTCGGCAAGGTCAAGGAGAAGGTGATCGCCCATTACTTCCCCGAAGGGCAGGAGCCGAAATACGACAAGCTGCGCATCTCCGCGGTGTTCAAGGAGCTCGAGGCCAAGATCGTTCGCTGGAACATCCTCGACACCGGCAAGCGCATCGACGGCCGCGACAGCAAGACCGTGCGCAACATCGTCGCCGAAGTCGGCGTGCTGCCCCGCGCCCACGGCTCTGCGCTGTTCACCCGCGGCGAGACCCAGGCGCTGGTCGTGACCACGCTGGGCACCGGCGAGGACGAGCAGTACATCGACGCGCTGTCGGGAACGTACAAAGAGACGTTCCTGCTGCACTACAACTTCCCTCCCTACTCGGTCGGTGAGACCGGTCGCCTCGGCGGCACCAAGCGCCGCGAGATCGGCCACGGCAAGCTCGCCTGGCGCGCGATCCACCCGGTGCTGCCGCCGCACCACGAGTTCCCCTACACCACGCGCGTGGTGTCGGAGATCACTGAATCGAACGGCTCGTCCTCGATGGCTTCGGTCTGCGGCGCCTCGCTCGCGCTGATGGATGCCGGCGTGCCGTTGAAGCGGCCGACCGCGGGCATCGCGATGGGCCTGATCCTCGAAGACAAGCGCTTTGCGGTGCTCTCGGACATCCTCGGCGACGAAGACCATCTCGGCGACATGGACTTCAAGGTGGCCGGCACGGAAGCGGGCATCACCTCGCTCCAGATGGACATCAAGATCGAGGGCATCACCGAAGAGATCATGAAGGTGGCGCTGGCCCAGGCCAAGGATGGCCGTATCCACATCCTCGGCGAGATGGCCAAGGCGCTGACCAACGCCCGCGCCGAGCTCGGCGAATACGCGCCGCGCATCGAGACCTTCAAGATCGCCACCGACAAGATCCGCGAAGTGATCGGCACCGGCGGCAAGGTGATCCGCGAGATCGTCGAGAAGACCGGCGCCAAGGTCAACATCGAGGACGACGGCACCGTGAAGGTCGCCTCCTCCGACGGCGAGGCGATGAAGGCCGCGATCAAGTGGATCAAGTCGATCGCGTCCGATCCGGAAGTCGGCCAGATCTATGACGGCACCGTCGTCAAGGTGATGGAGTTCGGCGCGTTCGTGAACTTCTTCGGCTCCAAGGACGGCCTCGTCCACATCAGCCAGCTCGCCGCCAACCGCGTGCAGAAGACCTCCGACGTCGTCAAGGAAGGCGACAAGGTCAAGGTCAAGCTGCTCGGCTTCGACGACCGCGGCAAGACCCGCCTGTCGATGAAGGTGGTCGACCAGGTCACCGGCGAAGACCTCGAAGGCAAGGGCGGCGAGGGCGAGAAGGCCCCGCGCGAAGCCGCCGGCGAGTAAGCTTCGCTGGACTGCCAGAAACACGAAGGGCGGCCGAAAGGCCGCCCTTTTGTTTGTGCCGCTCCGGGCAATTTGCGCCCCCTCTCCCGCAAGCACGCGGGAGAGGTGGAGCACCGCCGCGTCAGGACGCCACGATGTCGTAGCGGTCGAGGTTCATCACCTTGGTCCAGGCCTTGGCGAAGTCCTGCACGAACTTCTCCTTGGAGTCCGAGGTCGCATAGACTTCGGCGAAGGCGCGGAGCTGCGAGTGCGCGCCGAAGATCAGATCGACGCGCGTGCCGGTCCACTTCACCGCATTGGTCTTGCGATCGCGGGCCTCGTAGCTGCCGTCGGCGACCGGCGTCCACTGCGCGCTCATGTCGAGCAGGTTGACGAAGAAGTCGTTGGAGAGCGTTCCCACCGTCTTGGTGAAGACACCGTGCTTCGACCCGTTCGCATTGGCGCCGAGCACGCGCAGACCGCCGACCAGGACGGTCATTTCCGGGCCGGTGAGCCTGAGCAGCTGGGCGCGATCGACGAGCGCTTCTTCCTGCTGCATGAACTGGTGCTTCTTGCCGACATAGTTGCGGAAGCCATCGGCCCGCGGCTCCAGCGGAGCGAAGGAGGCTGCGTCCGTCTGCTCCTGCGAGGCATCCATGCGACCCGGGGTGAACGCAACCTTGACGTCGACCCCGGCATCCTTCGCGGCCTTCTCGACCGCGGCGGTGCCGCCGAGGACGATGAGGTCCGCGAGCGAGACCTTCTTGGCGCCCGAGGACGCGTTGAAGTCCTTCTGGATCGCTTCCAGCTTGCCGAGCACCTTGGCGAGCTGGGCCGGCTGGTTCACCTCCCAGTCCTTCTGCGGGGCAAGACGGATGCGCGCGCCGTTGGCGCCGCCGCGCTTGTCCGAGCCGCGGAATGTCGAGGCCGACGCCCACGCCGTCGAGACCAGCTCGGAGACCGAAAGGCCGGAAGCCAGGATCTTGCTCTTCAGCGCAGCGATGTCCTGCTCGCTGGCCAGTTCGTGATCCACGGCCGGAATCGGATCCTGCCAGATCAGCGTCTCCTTCGGCACCAGAGGGCCGAGATAGCGCTGGATCGGGCCCATGTCGCGATGGGTGAGCTTGAACCAGGCGCGGGCGAAGGCGTCCGCGAACTGATCGGGATTTTCCAGGAAACGACGCGAGATCTTCTCATAGGCCGGATCGAAGCGCAGCGAGAGGTCGGTCGTCAGCATTCCCGGAGCGTGGCGCTTCGACGGATCGTGCGCGTCCGGCACCGTATTGGCGCCGGCGCCACCTTTTGGCGTCCACTGATGTGCACCACCCGGGCTCTTGGTCAGCTCCCACTCGTAGCCGAACAAATTCCAGAAGAAATTATTGCTCCACTTCGTGGGCGACGAGGTCCAGGTCACCTCAAGACCGCTGGTGATGGAATCGCCACCACGTCCCGAAGCATGCTTGCTCTTCCAGCCGAGGCCCTGATCTTCCAGCGCGCCCGCTTCCGGCTCCGGACCGACCAGCGACGGATCGCCCGCGCCGTGGGTCTTGCCGAAGGTGTGGCCGCCGGCGATCAGCGCGACGGTCTCTTCGTCGTTCATCGCCATGCGGGCGAAGGTCTCGCGGATGTCCTTGGCCGCGGCGACCGGATCCGGCTTGCCGTTCGGGCCTTCCGGGTTGACATAGATCAGGCCCATCTGCACCGCGCCGAGCGGCTCGGCGAGCTGGCGTTCGCCGCTATAGCGCTCATCGCCCAGCCAGGTGCCTTCGGGACCCCAATAAAGCTCTTCCGGCTCCCAGACGTCGGCGCGACCGCCCGCAAAGCCAAACGTCTTGAAGCCCATCGATTCCAGCGCGACGTTGCCGGCGAGCACCATCAGGTCGGCCCAGGAGATCTTGCGGCCATATTTCTGCTTGATCGGCCAGAGCAGCCGGCGCGCCTTGTCGAGGTTGGCGTTGTCGGGCCAGCTGTTGAGCGGCGCGAAACGCTGCTGACCGGCGCCGGCGCCGCCGCGGCCGTCGGTGGTGCGATAGGTGCCCGCGCTGTGCCAGGCCATGCGGATCATGAGACCGCCGTAGTGACCGAAGTCGGCCGGCCACCATTCCTGCGAGTCGGTCATCAGCGCGGTCAGGTCCTTGATGACCGCGTTGAGATCGAGCGTCTTGAATTCCTTGGCGTAGTCGAAATCCTTGCCCATGGGGTCGGACAGGGCGGAATTCTTGTGCAGGACCTCAATGTTGAGCTGCGTCGGCCACCAGTCGCGGTTCACGCGCGTGGGCTTTCCGCCCGAAAACGGGCACTTCGAAGAGTCGTCCATGAATACCTCCTCTGGTGGCGTCGAACTCGCGCCTTTTGACCAGGTAGAACCACTCTAGGCGTCGCGTTCGATCAGGGGAAGTTGACTTTAATGATCGCTGCAATAAGATTTGCTGATGCTGAACGTCACGCTGCGCCAGCTCCGGTATTTCGATGCGCTAGCCCGTCATGGTCATTTCGGCCGCGCCGCGGAGGCCTGCTCCATCTCGCAGCCGGCCTTGTCGATGCAGATCAAGGAGTTGGAGGAGGCGCTCGGCGGCCTGCTGCTGGAGCGCAGCGCGCGCCAGGTGGCGCTGACCCGGTTCGGCGAGGAGCTCGCGCAGCGCGTCCGCGACATTTTGCGCTCGGTCGATGAGCTCGGCGATTTCGCCCGCGCCTCGCAGGACCGTTTCGCGGGGCGCCTGCGCATCGGCATGATCCCGACGATTGCGCCCTATCTCCTGCCGAAGATCACCAAGAATCTCACGCGCATGCATCCCGAGCTCGACATCCGCGTGCGCGAGACCATGACGCCGCGCCTGATCCAGGAACTGGTGGAAGGGCGGCTCGACACCGCGATCGTGGCGCTGCCGGTGTCCGAGCCCTCGCTCACCGAGGTCGCGCTGTTCGATGAAAAGTTTCTGCTGGTGCGCCCGGGATCCGATGAAGGCACGCCGGTGCCCTCGCGCGAGATGATGCGCGAGATGCGGCTGCTGCTCCTCGAAGAGGGACACTGCTTCCGCGATCAGGCGCTGTCGTTCTGCAACATGCAGTCGGCGCCGCCGCGCGAGATGCTGGACGCCAATTCGCTGTCGACGCTGGTCCAGATGGTGAGCGCCGGCATCGGCGTGACGTTGATCCCGGAGATGGCGGTGCCGGTGGAGACGCGATCGGCCTCAGTCTCGCTGGCGCGCTTCCGCGACCCGCAGCCATCCCGCACCATCGGCATGGTCTGGCGCAAGACCAGCCCGCTGGCGCGGCAGCTGCTGCAAATCTCGGAAGTGGTGTGCCTGTCGGCCGGCAAGGTGCGCGCACGGCAATCCGTGCGCAGCCAGCGAGCATAAGCTCGCGATGCCGCAGCCCGTCATCCGCCCCGCCCGCCCGGACGAGTACGACGAGGTCGGCCGCGTCTGGATGGAGAGCTGGGTCTCGACCGGACTGGGCGAAGCGAGCGATTTCCTGCTGGCAAACCTTCGCGCGCGCATCAGGCACGAGATCAATGACGGGTGGAGCCTGTTCGTCGCCGACGATCACGGCACGATCGCCGCCATGCTGGCGCTGCATGTGCCGAGGCTCTATCTCGACATGCTTTTCGTTGCGCCGGCCTATCAAGGGAAATCGCTCGGCCGAAAGCTGCTGGCATTCACGCGCGCGAAAATGCCCGAGGAGATGTACCTGCGCTGCGTCCGCGAGAACGAGAAGGCCTGGCGCTGGTACGAGCGCGAGGGCTTTGTGTTCGAGAAGGAAGAGATCGAGCCGTCGAACGGCTTCATGATGAAGTACTATCGGTGGAAGCGGCAGTCGGCCGGATAAGCGGCGATCTCCTGATGCAGCTTGCGGTTGTCACCGTCCTAATCTAGGGTGGCGTGATCGATATTCTCCCGCTGCTGATGCCCTGGAATCCATGATTCGATTTGCTGCTTCCGCGATCGTTTTGCTGTCTTCTCTAGCTCTGGCAGCAGCTCAAACTCCTCCTGCAACCACCGCGCCACCCACGTCTCCCTCAAAGCCGACCGTCAAGAAAGCGGCGACGAAGCCGAAAACTGCGGCAGTCAAACCTGCCGAGCAGATGACCGGCGGTCCGTGCCGTCTCGGCGTAATCTCGGCAATCGGCGAGCATTACTCCGTACAGAAGTTCGGCGTGACAATCTTCGAGGCGGAAGCAAAGGAGGTCCCGATCGATTGGGGCCTCGATGATCTCGTTTTCGCGCGCGTGCGCGCGGCAACGAACAACGATTCCTCGATACGCAGGATCGCTTATCCCAAGGGCGCCTTCGATCCGTTCTATCATGCGAAGGCGATCTTCATCCCGGACCCCAAAGAGACTCTGCCGGTGATCGTGAAGGGGTTCACCGCGAATGCGAATTGCGATCGCTATCTCGTCGCGACCACTTTCAAGACGAAGCTGCCGAACTCGAACATGACGCTGAACGGCATCGGCACCTACAACCAGGGGCTCGGCAGCTTGATTCGGCACTCACACCTTTTCGCCAATGTTGCGATCACGTTGATTGACGGCCGTAGCTACGAACAGATCAAGCGCCCCCTTACGGATATCGGCGCGAACCTCGCCACAAGCATGCGTCTGTTTGAAGACCCGATCACGAAGCTCGACAATTCGCTATTCCCAGATCCGCCCGAAGCAGCTTCGACCAACGCGGCGTTGCGCGAGAGGACGCGTGCGCTCGTCGTAGAACGGCTCGACCGGAACCTCCCCGGCTATCTAAAGGAAGAGTAAGCGCCTTTGCCGACGCGACGCGCCAAAGGATCAAGTTTGGCTGCGCCTGCGAACACAGCCATATTCAGCATCATCGCCCGGCTGCTCGCCATTACGATCATCCTATGGTGTTTTACAACTCAGGCTTCGGCACAAGCCCTACCGGAGACGGCACAACCAACCGTCAAACAAGCCAATGGCAAGCTGACCACGCGGCGTGAAGCGACGGGCAGGCCCGCTCCCATGGCCGGCGGCTCGTGCGACTTCGGTGTCGTCGTCACCACCGGCGATGAGTTCACGGTGCAGACGACCGGCCTGACCATATTTCAGAACAAGAAGACGGTGGTCCCGATCCCAGGCTGGGGACTGAGCGATCTGATCTTCGCGCGGACTCGCGCCGCGATCCCTGCCGGCGCGTCCGTTCTGAGAATTCCCTACAACCCGGCGAAATTTCCTCCCCGCGATGAGTCAAAGGACACGTTGAAAGACAGGTTGGTCCGCGATCCCAACGCGGAGCTGGCCGGATACATGCGCGAGGCCGTGAAAGGAACGAATTGCCGACACTACATCCAGATCCTCAATTCAATCAGTCCGATCGGGTCATCAAGCTATACGGTCCGCGGCTTCGGCATCCTCAACCAGGACGTGGTGCTCGGACGTCGCATCTTTCTCCACGCCCTGGCGTTTATCCGTATCTTTGACGGGCGCGACTTTGCCATCGTCAGACAGAGTTCTGCGCTGATCAACCTGGATCATTCGCTGGCGGTGCAGAGGTTCTTGGGCAAGCTCGTCGGCGGCCCTTATCGCGAGTTGCCCGCAGAATCGTTTCCAACGCGCCCTGAAGATGCCGCCGACAATTCCGCAATGCGCGACGGCGTGCGCGCCATGCTGGCGGAAAGCCTCGACAAGACGTTGCCGCTCTTGCTTGGACGTCGACCAGCAGCACGCCAAAGGGACACTGAACAACGTTGACCCAAATATCGCTCACGCTGGTTGGCTTCCAGCTAGGCGTAGTGCGTTGCGAATGCGCGGCAAACGCGGCATGAATTGCGCGCTGTTGGCCTTCCGCCGATGAAAGGTTCCGCGCCATGATCAAGCTCTATTGGTCGCCCCGCTCGCGCTCGTTCACGACGCTCTGGCTGATGGAGGAGAGCGGCCTGCCCTATGAGCGCGTGCTGACCGACATCTCGACCGGCGCGCAGAAGGCACCGGACTTTCTGAAAATCAACCCGATGGGCAAGGTGCCGGCGCTCACCGACGGCGATGTCGCACTCGGCGAAGCGGCCGCGATCTGCGCCTACATCGCCGACCGCTATCCCGAGACCAAGCTGGCGCCTGATGTGACCGACCCGCGCCGCGGACGGTATCTGCAGTGGCTATTCTTTTCTCCCGGCTGCATCGAGCCCGCCATCATCCAGATCTTCACCAAGATCGAGATCCCGACATCGACCGCGGCCTGGGGCAGCGCGACACAGGTGTTCGACGTGCTGGAAGCCGCGCTCGCCAAGGGACCGTGGATTCTCGGCGAGGAATTTTCCGCGGCCGACGTCACGATCGGCTCGGGCCTGAATTTCGCAGTGCGCCAGTTCAAAATGGTGCCGTCGCGCCCGGCCTTCGATGCCTATCTGGCGCGTTGTCTGGCGCGGCCGGCATTCCAGCGCGCGGAGAAGATCGCGGCGGGCTGAGGACGCCGCGTCTACAGCTTGATCTTGAGGACGGCGAGCCCGGACTGCTGAACCAGTCCGGAGGACGTCGCTGCAACACCGTAGCGAATGCCGAGATCAAACCCCTTGCCATCGGCTGCGACGAGGCCAAGCGCGGTCGAGTAGATCCAGGGCGATAGTGCAAGGCCGTTGGTGACGAAACTATCGCCGCCGCCGGCAAATGCCGACTTGATCTGCAATCCCTGGTTCAACGTGTTGTAGCCGACGCCGACATCACTGGTGAGATAGACCTGCTTCGCGATCTGGTATGCCCCCTTCAGCCCGGCCGTCACTGTCAGCTCGCGATAGGTTTGGGCGTCTACGTTGAGGCTGAATCCGCCCGCGCCGGCCTCCTGATAGGCGGGCGAGCGAACCTGCCCATAGTCCAGCCGCAGCGACGGCGCGATGGTAAGTCCCGGCTCGACCGGGATCATCTTGCGGACGCCGGTTCCGACGTGACCGCTGTAGGAGCGATAGCCGGCGCCGGCCGTGCTGCCAATGAAGCTGAGCGAGCGGCTCTCGCTGTTGTCATTCAGCGCACCGTCGAGTTGGCCATCGATTTGAATGCCATGACCGAGCGCATAGGCGCCATAGAGGCCCGCCTGATAGGAATCGATGGAGAGCCGGCTTGGCACGGTGTCGTCGCTGCCGGTGATGGCCTGATGCGAATAGGCGAACACGCCGCCGAGCATCGCGCGCGGCGAGATCGTCGCGTCTGCGCCAACCGCGATGCCGCCACCGGACGCGTTATAGCCGGGGACACCATCGACGCCAGCCTGCCGGGTGCTGCCGCCGAGCGGCTTCATCCAAAGATTTCGCTCGGGCGTGACGCCCGTGTTGTCCATCCCGAGCACACCGTCGAGCCGCCCCGTCATCGCCTGCTGGAACACGCGTTGCGTGGCGTAGGTCGCCTGCGACGCCGCACCGGTGAGAACGGGCAAGGTCTGGTTGACCGCGTTGACGAGACCGGAGCCGCTGAGATTGTCGAGCACAGTGAAGCCGGCTGCCATGCTCCCCGTCCAGCCGAGCGAGGTCGCCGACAGGCGATAGAGCATGTCGGCTGCACCGAGGCCCGCGCGGCTGTTCTGCGCCTGAAGCGTTTCCGCATAGGGGCGCACCAAAGAGAGATAGGCGATGCCGCCGGTCGGATTGCCGGAGAGATCGTAGGTGCTGACGAGCATTTGCGCGCCCGAGGCATCGCCGCTGGCTGCACCATAGAGGCTGGCGAGCGTACCCTTCGAGAGCGTGTTGAAGAGCACATTGCCCTCCGGCGTTACCGAGCCCAGCAGCGTGAAGTTGGCGGCACTGCTTCCGGCGGGGGCGACGCCCGCACCCCAGAAATACCCATTCTGATAATTCGTGATGACGAAACGGCCGGGGGCCGACGTGCCGAACAACGCGTTGCTGGTGATCCGCCACGGCGTGCCTGAGGTCCACGCCCATTGCGGAACGGAGTTGGCGGGAACGGGCTGCGAAGCCGGCGGCGTGAAGGTCGCGGGATCGTAGGGGAGCATGTAGGCCCAGTGCGTCACGAGCACGCTGTCGCCCGTGATCATCTGCATCTCCATCGAGGTCACGCCACCCACGGTTCGCATATGGCCGAGGCCAACCGTCACCGCGCCGCCGGATGTCGGGGTGAACTGCATGGTGATCTGGCCCGCGGTCGTGACAAAACCCTGGATGGTCGAGGTATCGGTCAGAAGAGCGGGCCCGATCTTGAGTTGCGCCACGCTCGTTCCGGTGAACGAGCCGTTGGTTGCCGTCGCGAGCGACCACAGGGTCTGGTCGCCGATCGGGGTCGGATTGGAGAAGCCGGTCTTCGGCGCGGCATAGGCCAACAGCTGCGCCGTCGGGACATACCAGTTGGTGTTGGAGAGGGTCGCGTCCCAGATCGTCGACTGTGCCTGGGCATGCGAACCGCCGCACAGCAGCATCGCGCCCGCAACGGCCGCCAGCGCGCTCGCGCGACACATCGCATGCAGCCTTGGCACGATCACTCCTCCCGAGCCGCTGGAGAAACGATCCTACGGCGTCACGGGGGAGCAGCAAGCATGATTTGACGGGCGAGTCAGCCCCATGATCGTGGGGCAGGAGGAAGGGCGCGGTCTATTCAGTCTTCAAATCGTCCGGCCGCGGCATCAGGACGATGTTGTAGCCGGAATCGACATAGTGGATCTCGCCGGTCACGCCGCCGGACAGATCCGACAACAGATACAGCGCCGAGCCGCCGAGCTCGTCGAGCGTGACGCCGCGACGCAGCGGCGAATGCTTTTGCATGAAGGCGAACATCGCGCGCGCCTCGCCGATGCCGGAGCCTGCGAGCGTGCGGATGGGACCGGCGGAGATCGCGTTGACGCGGATGCCGCGCGGTCCGAAATCGGAAGCGAGATAGCGCACCGAGGCTTCCAGCGCCGCCTTGGCCACGCCCATCACGTTGTAGTTCGGCATCGCGCGTTCCGAGGCGCCGAAGGTCAACGTGATCATGCTGCCGCCGTCCGTCATCAATTCGGCGGCGCGCTTGGCGATTTCCGTGAACGAGAAGCAGGAGATCACCATGGTGCGCGAAAAATTCTCGCGGCTGGTGTCGGCGTAGCGGCCCTTCAGCTCGTTCTTGTCGGCAAAGCCGATCGCGTGGATGACGAAGTCGAGCTTGCCCCATTTTTCGCGAAGCGCCGCGAACGTGGCATCGACGCTGGCGATGTCCTCGACGTCGCAGGGCAGCACCAGATCGACACCGAGCGATTCTGCCAGCGGTTTGACGCGCCTGCCGAGAGCTTCGCCCTGGAAGGTGAAGGCAAGCTCGGCGCCGTGAGCGTGCAGCGTCTTGGCCATGCCCCAGGCGATCGAATGATCATTGGCGACGCCCATGATCAGACCGCGCTTGCCCTTCATCAAACCTTCCATGGCCTCGCCACTCCCAACCATTCGTGGTCATCGCCCGCGCAGGCGGGCGATCCAGTATTCCAGAGACGTTCGTGAAAATTTGAAAAGCCGCGGCGTACTGGATGCCCCGCCCCCGTGCGCAATTGCGCACTAGGCGGGGCATGACGAAATCCGTGCTCACACATCCATCCGGCTGAACACCAGCGTGGCATTGGTGCCGCCGAAGCCGAACGAATTCGACAGCACGGTGCCGATCTTGACGTTGTCGATGCGCTTGCGCACGATCGGCATGTCGGCGAACACGGGGTCGAGCTCCTGGATGTGCGCGCTCTCGCAGATGAAGCCGTTGTTCATCATCAACAGCGAGTAGATCGCCTCCTGCACGCCGGTGGCACCCAGCGAATGGCCGGTCAGCGCCTTGGTCGCCGAGATCGGCGGGCACTTCTCACCAGAGCCGAACACGCGGCGGAGCGCATCGATCTCCGGGGGATCGCCGGCCGGCGTCGAGGTCGCGTGCGGATTAATGTAGTCGACCTTGGTCTTCACCGTCGACATCGCCATGCGCATGCAGCGCTCGGCGCCTTCGCCCGACGGCGCAACCATGTCGTAGCCGTCCGAGGTCGCACCGTAACCGACGATCTCGCCGTAGATGCGGGCGCCGCGCGCCTTGGCATGCTCGAGCTCTTCCAGCACCAGCACACCGGCGCCGCCGGCGATGACGAAGCCGTCACGGTTGAGGTCGTAGGGACGCGAGGCCGTGGCCGGCGTGTCGTTGTACTTCGAGGACATCGCGCCCATGGCGTCGAACAGCACCGACAGCGACCAGTCGAGCTCCTCGCAGCCGCCGGCGAAGATGACGTCCTGCTTGCCGATCTGGATCGTCTCATAGGCATTGCCGACGCAATGGTTCGACGTCGCGCAGGCCGAGGAGATCGAGTAGTTCACGCCCTTGATCTTGAACCAGGTCGCAAGCGTCGCGGAGGCCGTGGACGACATCGCCTTCGGCACTGCAAACGGTCCGACGCGCTTCGGTCCCTTGGTGCGGGTGATGTCGGCGGATTCGACGATGGTGCGTGCCGAAGGACCGCCGGAGCCCATGATGATGCCGGTGCGGATGTTGGAGACTTCCTCAGGGCTCAGACCGGAGTCCTGAATCGCCTGCTCCATCGCAATGTGATTCCACGCCGCGCCCTGGCCGAGGAAGCGCATGGCGCGGCGGTCGACCACCGTCGCGGGATCGAGCGTCGGCGCGCCTTGCACCTGCGAACGAAAGCCGAGCTCGGCATATTTCTCAGCCCGAGAAATGCCCGACTTCGCCTCGTGAAGGCTCGCAAGCACTTCCTGGGTGTTGTTTCCGATCGACGAGACGATGCCCATCCCGGTGACCACAACCCGCCTCATGACAGCCTCGCCCTGCTCGTTGTCTTCTTGCTCGTTGTCTACGTGGTGATGCGCTCAGCCCAGGCTCGTGCCCTGCTTGAACAGGCCGACCTTCAGGTCCTTGGCGCGATAAATAATCTGGTCATCGACCGAAAGCCACCCGTCGGCGATACCGAGCACCAGCTTTGAACGCATCACGCGTTTGATATCGACGTTGTACACAACCTTGCGCGCCTCGGGCAGTACCTGGCCACTGAACTTCAGCTCGTTCAGACCGAGCGCGCGACCGCGACCTTCGCCCCCGGTCCAGCCGAGATAGAAGCCGACCATTTGCCACAGCGCGTCGAGGCCGAGGCAGCCGGGCATCACCGGGTCGTTCTTGAAGTGGCAGCCGAAGAACCAGAGGTCGGGCTTCACGTCGAGCTCGGCGCGCACCAGCCCCTTGCCGAACTCGCCGCCATTGTCGTTGATCTCGGTGATGCGGTCGAACATCAGCATCGGCGGCAACGGCAGCTGGGCATTGCCCGGGCCGAACATCTCGCCGCGGGCACACGCCAGCAAGTCCTCGTATTCGTAACCGTTGCGCCTGTTCAGCATGCACGAGCCTCTGTTCAAATTCCGATTGAGCGGCGTTCTTTGGCGAAAATGGGCCCCGTCTCGGTCGGAGAGCAACGCCAATTGCCGTCGTCAGGCGCAGCTCCCGCAAGCCCCGGATGGACTGCCGGCCGGGCTTCCATGCCCGGCTGCGCCAAAATCGGCTAAGCGGAACCGCGCGCTCTCTAACACAGGCCATTTCAGGTGGCAAAGCGCATCCATGAAGGTAAAATGACGCGATCCGGGCTCGGTTCCAAGACTGCTTAGAACCTTCAAGGCTGATTAGAACCTCTCTAGTTGCGAGAAACTTGCATCTGCATCTTTCTCTTCCTATATTGCGGAGAGATATTGTTCACGCGTGCCTGAAATCTGGAAATGAGCGAGAATACCGCGCCCCATCACGACGACGACGTCCACGCCGCGGCCCTCCTGTCCGGCCGCCAGCCGGCTCTGACCGGCTGTCCCTGGCACGACGTCAACGAAATGCTCCAGTCCGCCGGGCTTCGTCCGACGCGCCAGCGCATGGCGCTCGGCTGGCTGCTGTTCGGCAAGGGTGCGCGTCACCTGACGGCTGAAATGCTCTACGAGGAAGCGACCCTGGCCAAGGTTCCGGTGTCGCTGGCGACCGTCTACAACACACTGAACCAGCTCACCGATGCCGGCCTGCTCCGCCAGGTCAGTGTCGACGGCACCAAGACCTATTTCGACACCAACGTCACCACCCACCACCACTACTACCTCGAGAACAGCCATGAGCTGGTCGACATCGAGGATCCGCATCTGGCGCTGTCCAAGATGCCGGAGGTGCCCGAGGGTTACGAGATCGCGCGCATCGACATGGTCGTGCGCCTGCGCAAGAAGCGCTAAACAGGCCCCGAAATCCAATATGGTCGTCATGGCCGGGCCTGTCCCGGCCATCTACGTTTTTGGACTAGGCGCGAAGGACGTGGATGCCCGGGACGAGCCCGGGCATGACGCTGGAGCAGCAGCTTACCCGCTGCCCAAAGACGTCAATTCACCTGCTCGTCGGAATACACACCCCAGAGCCGCTCCTGCTGGATCCAGCCATCGAAGCCGTTGCCGGTGACGCGGCACCAGTTTGCAGCGCACTTCTTCACCTGCGTGACGACTCCGGCCTGGAGCTTTGCTGCAACCGCGCTGTCAGGATCGGCCCGGTCGTAGATCGGGGCGAGTTCATCCTTGTGCTTCATGGTGACCACCGCGGTGCGGCGGCCCGACAGCAGCGAGTGATAGACCCAGCCCTCGGCGCCTTCGGAATCGCGCACCCGGCGCCAGTTCTCGAACTCGGCGGTAATTTCGACCGGCAAGCCGGCGCGGGTATAGACCCAGGCCACGTCATTGTCCTTGGTCGGGCCGGCGCGGACGTTGACGTGATCCGATTTGAGGCTGACGTAGCGCGGCACCGGCAGGCCGCTGGCGGTCTGCGGGGTATTGTCCTTGGCCGAATGCGAGGGGCCGACCGAGGCGCTCAACCAGGTGCAAACGAGCGCCATCACAGAACAAAAACGCCCCAACGCCATCTACCCGTCTCCCGTCGCAGACCCGGCCGAGCCGGGTCCTCACTCCAAAATCCAAAACCTGCCGCGTCAGCCCTCTCCCGCCCCACGCGGGTGTTCCCAAAGCCTTAAACCCGTGGTTCTTGTCTTGGCCCGGCCTTCTGCTAGAGAGGACGGGCACTTGAACAACCAGTTTGCCCCGATTTTCCGGCCGGAAATATCGGGAGAACTTGAAGGAAACGCCGGGGACGGACACGGCAAGGGCAGTGTCGAACAACCGGGTTAATGAGGCCTCAACGACCGACCTTTGGCGACAGAGGCGGCCTGCGACGCCTCATGAGAGCAGGACATGTCGGTGAAGAAAAAGCCCCTCGTCGTCGTGACGCGCAAGCTGCCGGATTCGATCGAGACGCGGATGCGCGAATTGTTCGACGCGCGGATCAATCTCGAGGACACGCCGATGTCGGCCGAGCAGCTCGCGGAAGCCGCGCGCACCGCCGACGTTCTGGTTCCAACCGTCACCGACCATATCAGCGCCGACATCGTCAACCAGGCGGACTGCAAGCTGCGGCTGATCGCCAATTTCGGCAACGGCGTCGACAATATCGACGTCGAGGCCGCGCATGCCCGCGGCATCACCGTCACCAACACGCCGAAGGTCCTGACCGAGGATACCGCCGACATGACCATGGCGCTGATCCTGGCCGTGCCGCGCCGGATGATAGAAGGCGCCTCGATCCTGACGGAGGGAAAACCCTGGGCGGGCTGGTCGCCGACCTGGATGCTCGGCCACCGCATCGGAGGAAAACGCCTCGGCATCATCGGCATGGGCCGCATCGGTCAGGCGGTCGCGCGCCGCGCCCGCGCCTTCGGCCTGCAGATCCACTATCACAACCGCCGTCCCGTCGCGCCGAAGATCGCCGAAGAGTTGGGCGCGACCTATTGGGAGAGCCTCGACCAGATGCTGGCGCGAATGGACATCATCTCGGTGAACTGTCCGCACACGCCGGCGACCTATCATCTGCTCTCGGCACGGCGGCTGAAGCTGATCCGGAAAGACGCCTACATCGTCAACACCGCGCGCGGCGAGGTGACGGACGAGGACACGCTGATCAAGCTGATCGAAGGCGGCGAGATCGCCGGCGCCGGCCTCGACGTCTACGAGCACGAGCCCGCGGTCAACCCGAAGCTGGTGCGGCTCGCCAAGGCCGGCAAGGTGACGCTGCTGCCGCATATGGGCTCGGCCACGATCGAAGGCCGCGTCGAGATGGGCGAGAAGGTGATCATCAACATCCGCACCTTCCTCGACGCCCACAAGCCGCCGGATCGCGTGCTGCCGAGCATGCTCTGAGGTTCATTTGCCGCGCGTTTCGCGCTTGCGCCAGTTCGCGACGAAATCGATGAACGCGCGCAGGGCGGGCGGCGTCTGGCGCCGGCTCGGATAGTACAGGAACGGGCCCGGGAACGGCTCGCACCAATCTTCCATCAGGCTGACCAGCGCACCGGACTTCACGGCTTCGCCGACATAGCCATCGAGCGTCGCCCAGATCCCGACGCCGTCGAGAGCGGCGCGCATCGCAAGGTTCATGTTGGTCGAGATCAGCTTTGCGGGCGGATCGACCTTGACGACATGGCCCGCTTTCTCGAACTCCAGATCGTGCATGACGCCGCTCGAGTAGCGCGCGCGGATGCAATCATGATCGAGCAGATCCTTCGGATGCTTCGGCCTGCCGCAGCGCGCGAGATAATCAGGCGAAGCGACGACGACGTAACTCTGCGGGCCGCTTAGCGGGATCGCCACCATGTCCTGCGCGAGATGCTCGCCATAGCGCACGCCTGCGTCGAAGCCGGCGCTGACGATATCGACGAAGCCGCTTTCGGAGACGATGTCGAGATCGACCTGCGGATGCACGCTCAGAAACGGGCCGACCATCGGCGCCAGCACGAGATCGACCGCCGGAGGCGGCGCATTGATCCGCAGGCGGCCCGAGGCAACCTCGCGAAGGCCGCGGACCTGGTCCAGGGCATCGCCGACATCGCGGAGCGCCGGGGCGACGCGGGACAGCAGCAGCTCGCCCGCTTCGGTCAGCGCGACACTGCGGGTGGTGCGGTTCATCAGGCGGACGCCGAGGCGCTCCTCTAGGTCCCGCAGCCGCTGGCTGAGGCCCGATACGGAGATACGCATGTCGACCGCCGCCCGCCGGAAATTACGGGTGCGGGCAACCGCCACGAAGGCGTCGAGATCGCGCAGATCGGGATCGGCCATTGTTCATTATTTTGAACAAGCCATTCTCGATTGTCCAGCTTATCGGCGCAATCGCGCAGGCGCATATGTGCCCTCGTCACGCGGCGCCATCCGCCGCTTCTTCGAGGAGAGCCATCATGGAGCAACGCAAACTCGGTTCAACCGGCCCCACCGTCTCCGCCCTCGGTCTCGGCTGCATGGGCATGTCGGAGGTCTACGGCCCCGCCGATCGCGGCGAGGCCGTCGCCACGGTGCATGCGGCGCTCGATGCCGGCATCACGCTGCTCGACACCGGCGATTTCTACGCCATGGGTCACAACGAGATTTTGGTGCGCGAAGCGCTGAAGGACGTCGCCCGCGACAAGGTGCGGATCAGCGTGAAGTACGGCGCGCTGCGCGGTCCCGCCGGGGACTTCATCGGAATGGACACACGGCCGGCCGCGACAAAGAATTTCCTGGCGTATTCACTGCAGCGGCTCGGCACCGATCATATCGACATCTACCGGCCGGCGCGGCTCGATCCCAGCGTGCCCATCGAGGAGACCATCGGCGGAATCGCCGATCTCGTGAAGGCCGGCTACGTCAAGCATATCGGCCTCTCCGAGGTCGGCTCCGACACCATCCGCCGCGCGCATGCCGTGCATCCGATCGCCGATCTCCAGATCGAATATTCGCTGATCGAGCGCGGCATCGAACGCGATATCCTGAGCACGTGCCGCGAGCTCGGCATCGGCATCACGGCCTACGGCGTGCTCGCGCGCGGCCTGATCAGTGGCCACTGGTCGAAGGACTCAGGCAAGGCCGGCCGTGACTACCGGCTGATGACGCCGCGCTTCCAGGGCGCAAATCTCGATGCCAATCTGGCGCTGGTGGATCAGCTGCGCATCATCGCCGCGGAGATCGGCGCAACGCCGGCGCAGGTCGCAATCGCCTGGGTGTCCACACAGGACAAGGCGATCGTGCCGCTGGTCGGCGCCCGCACCCGCACCCGTCTCACCGAAGCGCTCGGCGCAACGAAGGTGACGCTGGCGCCGGAGCATCTCGCAGCGCTGGCAAAGGCCTTTCCGCCGAACGTCGCGTCCGGCACGCGCTATGCGGCCGAGCAAATGGCGCATCTCGACAGCGAGAAGCCGGCGACGACCTGACGCGCTCAGGTGCGATGAGCGCTGAGGTCGACGACCACAGGCCCGTCGCCGTTGAGCGGATTGGCAGGATCGCGCGAATAGCGCAGCGTCTCGAAGCGCATCGCGCGCGCATCGATCATCAGGAGGCGGCCGACCAGGCCATCGCCGAAACCGACGATCTCGCGGATCGCCTCCAGCGCCATCATCGAGCCGAGCACGCCCGCCAATGCGCCCATGACGCCGGCTTCCGCGCAGGCCGGCACGGTACCGGGCGGCGGCGCCTCCGGAAACAGGCAGCGATAGGTTGGGTTGAACTCGCCCTGCTCGTTCCTCTCATGCGCGCGAATGGTGGTGAGCGAGCCGTCGAAGGTGCCGAGCGCGGCGGTGATCAGCGGCCGCTTGGCGAAGAAGCAGGCGTCCGAAGCCAGATAGCGCGTCAAGAAATTGTCGGAGCCGTCGAGCACGAGATCGTAATCGCCGATCAGGCTGAGCGCATTGTCGGCGTTGAGCCAGGTGGCATGGCCGACGAAGCGGACATGCGGATTGAGCGCCGCGATCCGCTCGGCGGCGCTCTCGACCTTGTGCCGGCCGATATCCGGCGTGGTGTGGATCACCTGGCGCTGGAGATTCGACAGCGACACCACGTCGTCATCGACCACGCCGAGCGTGCCGACGCCGGCCGCGGCCAGATACATCAGGGCGGGCGCGCCGAGGCCACCGGCACCGATCACCAGCACGGAGGCCCGCTTCAGCGCGGCCTGGCCCGGTCCGCCGACATCGCGCAGCACGATATGGCGGGCATAACGTTCGAGTTCGTCCGGGCTCAGCATCGTCTTTCGTTCCTCTCAAGCCTCCTGGTGAGGAGGCGCGAAGCGCCGTCTCCGGACGATGCTTCGCATCGCCGGGCGAACCATGAAGGCCCCGATCTTGCCTGCGGCCATCCTTCGAGACGCGGCCTTGCGGCCGCTCCTCAGGACGAGGACCTGGGTGCGCGTCTCAGCTCGCGCCTGAACCAGCCCAACATTGTTCGCGACCAACGAGATGTGCTTCAATGCCATTGCGTTCAATGGGCGGGTTGGATTTGTCATGAGATCGATGCTTACGGCAACCTTGATGTTTGCGACTGCGACGGCCGCGAACGCCCAGATGACGACACAGCCGATCGCCGGCGCCAAGCCGAAGACGGTCCAGACCGTGCCGATTCAACCTCCCGCAATGCAGACGCCGTCGGCGACAGCCGAAGCCATGGCAAAGGCAGAGCGACTGTCTCTGCAATCCGACCTCGCCTGGGTCGGCCAGTACAACGGCGCCATCACCGGCGACGTCAGCGAGCGCATGGTCAACGCCATCAAGGATTACCAGAAGGCCAAGGGCGGCAAGCCGACCGGCGTGCTCAACCCGCAGGAGCGGGCCGCGCTCGCCGAGACGGCGCGAAAGAAGCAGGACGGCGTCGGCTGGAAGATCGTGACGGAGCCGACCAGCGGCGCCCGGCTCGGCATCCCCACCAAGCTCGTGCCGCAGCAGGCGAGCGACGCCAACGGCTCGAAATGGACCTCGCCGACCGGAACCGTGCAGGTGCTGCTCAGCCGCCGCAAGGAAGCGAACCCGACCTCGGCGAAACTCGCGGAGCTGGAGAAGGAGCCGTCCGGGCGCAAGGTCGACTACACCGTGGTGAAGCCCGACTTCTTCGTGCTGTCGGGCTTGCAGGGCCTCAAGAAATTCTACGTCCGCGGCACCTTCAAGGGCGACGAGGTCCGCACCATGACGATCCTCTACGACCAGGCGACCGAGAACACGGTCGAGCCGGTCGTGATCGCGATGTCGAGCGCCTTCAACGCGTTCCCGTCGGGCCCGCAGGCCGGGCCACCGCCGCGCAAGACCGTCGAATACGGCACCGGCCTCGTCGTCAGCGACGACGGTGCGATCGTAGCCGACCGCCTCGTCACCGACAGCTGTCTCGCGATCACGGTCGCCGGCCATGGCAGTGCCGACCGTCTTGCCGAAGACAAGGAGCGCGGTCTGGCGCTTCTGCACATCTACGGCGCGCGCGGCCTCAAGCCGCTCGGCCTCGCTGGCGGCGCGGCGAAGACGAACGTCGACGTCGTCGGCATCGCCGATCCGCAGAGCCAGGGCGGCGCAGGCGGCGTGTCGGTCGTCAAGGCTGCGCTGGCGCCAGTCCCGAGCAGCGATGCCATGCTGTCGCCGCCACCGGCGGTCGGGTTCTCCGGTGGTCCCGCAATCGATGGCGACGGCAGGTTCGCCGGCATTGCGCTGTTGAAGCCGGCAACGCTGGCGGGACCTGCGACATCGGTGCCGGCCTCGCAGGCCGTGATGGTGTCCGCAGATGCCGTGCGCGATTTCCTGAAGGCCAACCAGATCACCGCGAACGGCACTTCAACGGATGCAAAGGCCGCCGTCGTCCGCGTGATCTGCGTGCGGAAATAAGCTCACCAGAAATCGTGCGCGCTCCTGTCCCGGACGCGCTGCGGCATGACATGCCGCTCGGCTGAGCCGGGACTCATGCTTCCTCGAATTCCGTGCAAGTGGCTTCCTGGGCCCCGTTCCGGCAGCGCATCACTGCCGGGCTGCGCTTTGTCCGGGAGGCGAGATCAACTGACCCACGAACACATCATACGTACGACTACGGGTCCGGTAATGGTACGGATTCGCTGGCATTCCCCATTCCGCCATCATCGTTACTGCTGATTCGGACCTCCGCGATCCCCTTTGGATCGGGCCGGCACGTCCTGAGCGAGAAGAGCTCAGCATCGAGATCGATGCACGTTCGCGTGGCGTATTCCTGACCCAGAACTCCAAAGGATTGATCTTCAAATGCACACGATCGTTTTGGCCACCCAAAAGGGCGGCAGTGGCAAGAGCACGCTCGCCATCGGCCTCGCACTGGCAGCCAAGCAGGCTGGCTTCACCGTTCGCCTGATCGAAACCGACCCGCAGGGCACCCTCTCCAACTGGCAACGCCGCCGCAACGCCGACGATCTCGTCGTCGAGCCGATCTACCATGCTGCCGACATCGAGCCGCGCCTGAAGATGCTGGCGGACAGCGGCCTGCAGCTCGCGATCGTCGATACTGCGGCCGGCCTTTCCGCCGCCACCACCGCAGCGATCCGCCATTCCGATCTCTGCCTGATCCCGGCCCGCCCGAGCGTTGCCGACATCGAGGCGACCGCCTCGACGCTCAGCGTCGCGCGCGCCTGGAAGCGGCCCTATAGCTTCGTGCTCAACCAGACGCCGATCCGCGGCCAACGCATCGACAATGCCGCAGGCGCGCTCGCCGAGGAAGCCGCGCTCGATCTCACTGAAGTGCTCGCGCGCCCGTTGATCGTGATGCGCAACGACCACCAGGACTCGCTCGCCAGCGGTCTCGCCGTCAGCGAGTTCGCGCCGAACGGCAAGTCGGCGGACGAGATCCGCGGCCTCTGGCGCTGGATCGAGACCCGGCTCGAGCTCGAAGCCACGACCAACGTCCTGATCGACCAGGTGATGTCGGCTGCGGACGGCATGCTTCACGTTGCCGCCGAGCACGCGGCGGACGAGACCACGACCCTGGCGTCCTGAGCGGGGCAATCGCTCGGACGACAGTCGGCCCTTCACCATCCGGAAGGGCCCCAGCGACGAAGCAATCCGGCCACCAGCCCGGCCGGATTGCTTCGCTTCGCGTTTTTGACGAGGGCCAACACGCTCTCGAACAAGAATCTCGAAAACAACCCCATGCACAGTAGAACGGCTCCCCGCCGCGTCACCTCGGCGGCGGCGCGCAGACGTCTGACTCAGCGGGCAAAACGCCTGTTCGCGAGCATTCGTAGCCCGGATGGAGCGCAGCGCAATCCGGGGCGCCTGCATCCGTCGCGCGAAGGTCCCGGATTACGCTGCACTCCATCCGGGCTACGATGCTACGTCACTTCTGACATTTCGGGCACCAGAAGGTCGAGCGGCCATTCTGGGTGAAGCGCTTGATCGTGCCGCCGCAAGCGGGCGTCGTGCATTTCTCGCCTTCGCGATCGTAGACTTTGAATGAATGCTGGAAGTAGCCGAGCTCGCCCGAGGTCTGGCGATGGTCACGCAGACTGGAGCCGCCGGCCTTGATCGCATCGTTCAGCACGGTGTGGATCGCGCCGACCAATCGCTTTGCATGGTCCGTGGGCTCGCCCTTCCTGGTCGACAGGGTCGCGGCGATCCGGCGCGGCGACAGATGCGAGCGATGCAGCGCTTCGCAGACATAGATGTTGCCAAGCCCCGCCACCACGCGCTGGTCGAGCAGTGCGGCCTTCAGACTCGTCATCTTGCCTTCGCAGGACCGCGCCAGCATCGCAGCGTCGAACTCGTTGCCGAGCGGCTCGGGGCCGAGATCGCGCAGCAGCGGCTCTTCGTCCAGCGCATTGCGCGCGATCACTTTCATGTAACCGAAGCGGCGCGGATCGTTGAAGACGATATCGGCGCCGGAGGACATCCGAAACAGCACATGGTCGTGCGCGGAATCCTTAGCCCTAGGATAGTGAAACTCGCCGGGCGCGGCCTCGTTGTCCGGCTTGATGACGCGGAACGAGCCCGACATGCCCAGATGCATCAGCAGCACGTCGCCCGAGGCGAGGTCGGCCATGAGATATTTTGCGCGGCGGCCGAGGCCCGTGACGACCTGGCCCTTGAGCCGGGCCACGAAATCCGGCTGGAACGGAAAGCGGAGATCCGGCCGACGGGCCTCCGCGACCAGGATTTTCGCACCCTCCATGACAGGCTGAAGGCCGCGGCGGACGGTCTCGACTTCGGGCAATTCGGGCATGGTCAGGCATTCACCTTATGAGGGCGGTGTGATAGCGCCATTGCGGCGGGCGCGCTATGGTCCGCCCAGTGGAGTAGAGTAATGGATCGGCCGGGCGAAACCACGCATTTTGGCTTCAAGGACGTTCCCCTCGGGGACAAGCAGACGCTGGTGAACGACGTGTTTCACAGCGTGGCGTCGCGCTATGATCTGATGAACGACCTGATGTCCGGTGGCCTGCACCGGGTCTGGAAGGACATCATGATCAATGCCCTCAACCCGCCCAGGGGCGACCGGCCCTTCGCATTGCTCGACGTCGCCGGCGGCACCGGCGACATCTCGTTCCGCGCCGCCAAGGCCGCGGGCCCCGGCTTCCATGCCACCGTCTGCGACATCAATTCCGACATGCTCGCCGTGGGCCGCGAGCGCGCCGCCAAGCGCCATCTCGAGACCCAGGTCGATTTCGTCGAAGGCAATGCCGAAGCGCTCGCCTTCGCCGACCGCAGCTTCGACGCATATACGATCGCTTTCGGCATCCGCAACGTGCCACAGATCGACCTTGCGCTGCGCGAAGCTTATCGCGTGCTGAAGCCCGGCAGCCGCTTCCTGTGCCTGGAGTTCTCCACCGTCGAGATGCCCGGGCTCGACAAGCTCTATGATCTGTTCTCGTTCAAGGTGATCCCGCCGCTCGGCCGCATGATCACGGGCGATGCCGAGTCCTACCAATATCTCGTCGAATCCATCCGCAAGTTTCCGAAACCCAACGCCTTCGCCGACATGATCCGCGAGGCCGGCTTTTCCCGCGTCAGCTGGCAGACACTCTCCGGCGGCATCGTCGCTCTGCATTCGGGTTGGCGTTTGTGATTTCTGCCATCACCCACACTGCGCGCCTGATGCGCGCTGCGTTCGTGTTCGCGCGCGAGGGCGTGTTCGGCTCGGTCGATCCGAGCCTCGTGCCACCGCCCGGGCAGCTCGCGCTGAAGCTTGCACGCATCATCGAACGTCGTGGTCCGAAGCACGGACCGCGGCTGTCGCGCGCGCTGACCCGGATGGGTCCGGCCTATCTCAAGCTCGGGCAGTTTCTGGCCACGCGGCCCGACGTCGTCGGCGTCATCATGGCGCGCGACCTGGAAAGCCTCCAGGATCGCCTGCCGCCGTTTTCGCAGGCCGAAGCGGAAGCCGCGATCGCGACCTCGCTGGAGCGTCCGCTGACGGAGGTGTTCGCCAAGCTCGGTCCGCCGGTCGCGGCCGCCTCTATCGCACAGGTGCATCGCGGCGAGGTGCTGCACGACGGCATCCGCAAGGCGGTCGCCGTGAAGGTGCTGCGGCCGAACGTCGCCGCGCGCTTCCGCCGCGATCTCTCCGATTTCTTCTTCGTCGCACACAAGGCCGAGACCTATTCGGCGGAGGCGCGGCGGCTGCGCCTGGTCGAGGTCATCAACACCATGTCGCGCTCGGTCGCGATGGAGATGGACCTGCGCCTGGAGGCGGCCGCGCTGTCGGAGATGGCGGAGAACACGCAGGGCGACCCCGACTTCCGCGTGCCTGCAGTCGACTGGGACCGCACCACGCACAACGTGCTGACGATGGAGTGGATCGACGGCATCGCGCTGAACGATCACAAGCGCCTCGAGGAGTCGCAGGTCGACCTGCCCGATCTCGGCCGCAAGGTGATCCAGAGTTTTCTGCGGCACGCGCTGCGCGACGGCTTCTTCCATGCCGACATGCATCCGGGCAATCTGTTCCTGGATGACGCGGGACGACTCGTCGCGGTCGATTTCGGCATCATGGGCCGGCTCGGGATGAAGGAGCGGCGCTTCCTCGCCGAAATCCTGCTCGGCTTCATCACCCGCGATTATCGCCGCGTCGCCGAGGTGCATTTCGAGGCGGGCTATGTGCCCGCGCATCACTCGGTGGAGAATTTCGCGCAAGCGATTCGCGCCATTGGCGAGCCGATTCACAACCGCACGGCGGAAGAGATCTCGATGGCGCGGCTGTTGACGCTGCTGCTCGAGGTCACCGGCCTGTTCGACATGACGACGCGGCCCGAGCTGATCCTGCTGCAGAAGACCATGGTGGTGGTCGAAGGCGTGGCGCGCGGCTTCGATCCGAAGCTCGACATCTGGAAGGTCGCCGACCCCGTGGTGCGCGAATGGATCGAGCGCAATCTCGGCCCGATCGGCCGGGTGCAGGGCGCACTTGCCGGGACCGGAGACATCGCGCGCGTGCTGATGCGCCTGCCCGAGATCGCCGAGCGATCCGTGAAGGTGCTGGAGCAGCTCGAAACCATGACGCGGGAGGGCATCAGGCTTTCGCCTGACAGCATCGCCGCAATGGGCCGCAGCGAAGGTCGCAAGAACCGTTGGCGCACCGTCGCGCTGTGGATCATTGCCGCGACCTTCATCGGGATCTTGATTGCGGTCCGGAATTTGTGATTGCACTGCAATCATGTGAGTGATAGCATCGCAATCATTCCGTGCTGGAGGGCGCCGTGGCAAGCCTGACCATCCGCAAGCTCGACGAGGGCGTCAAAACCTATTTGCGGCTGCGCTCGGCCAAGAATCACAGGTCGGTCGAGGAAGAGGTCCGGGTCATCCTGCGCGAGCTGATCGAGGGCCGCGAGGAGCCGCTGACGCCGTTTTCTGCGCCGCCGGCACCATCGACCAGCCCGACGCCCCAGCGCACCGGCGCCCTTCCCGAGGCCGGCGTGACCCTGATCATCGGCGGCGGCATCGCGGCCTACAAGTCGCTCGACCTGATCCGAAGGCTGAAGGATCGGCGCATCGAGGTCCGCTGCGTGCTGACCAAGGCCGCGCAGCAATTCGTCACCCGGCTGGCCGTGAGCGCGCTGTCACATGAGCGCGTCTATACCGACCTGTTCGACCCCCAGAGCGAGTTCGACGCCGGCCACATTCGCCTGGCGCGCGACTGCGACCTGATCGTGGTGGCGCCAGCCACCGCAGACCTGATGGCGAAGATGGCGAACGGCCATGCCGACGACCTCGCCAGCGCCATCCTGCTCGCAACCAACCGAAAGATCCTGCTGGCGCCGGCGATGAATCCGCTGATGTGGAGCAACGCGGCGACCCGGCGCAACGTCGCGCAACTGCAGCGCGACGGTGTGGTGCTGGTCGGGCCGAATTCCGGCGAGATGGCGGAGGCCGGCGAAGCGGGCGTCGGCCGCATGTCCGAGGCCATCGAGATCGCCACCGCCGCCGAACGCCTGCTGCGGCCGCCGGTGCCGCGGCCGCTCGCCGGCAAGCGCGTGCTGATCACCGCAGGGCCCACCCACGAGCCGATCGATCCGGTGCGCTACATCGCCAACCGCTCTTCCGGCAAGCAGGGTTTTGCCATTGCCGCGGCCGCGCAGGCCGCCGGCGCCGAGGTGATCCTGGTCAGCGGCCCGGTCGATCTCGACGATCCCGCCGGCGTGACGGTGAAGCACGTGGAATCCGCGCGGCAGATGCTGGAGCAGGTGCAATCAGCGCTTCCCGCCGACATCGCGATCTTCGCCGCCGCCGTCGCCGACTGGCGCGTCGCGAGCGAGGGCGAGCAGAAGCTGAAGAAGACCTCGGCCGGCATGCCGCCGCTTCAGCTGGTCGAGAACCCCGACATTCTCGCGACGATCTCCAAGCTGACGGACAAGCGCCCGCCGCTGGTGATCGGCTTTGCCGCCGAGACCGAGCATCTGATCGACAACGCCAAGACCAAGCTCGCCCGCAAGGGCTGCGACTGGATCGTCGCCAACGACGTCTCGCCGGCGACCGGCGTGATGGGCGGCGACCGCAACACCGTGCATCTGATAAGCCGGAAGAATGGCGAGAAGGACGGCGAGATTGCAGTTGATTCCTGGCCGGTGATGACCAAAGAACAAGTCGCCATCGAACTGGTCGCGCATATCGCAAAGAGCGTGACCGACAAATCCCTGGAGCCGGCGTCTTGAGCACGAAGGTCGCGGTCGAACTGCAGCAACTGGCGCATGCCGATGGCCTGCCACTGCCGGCCTATCAAACCGCGGAAGCCGCAGGGCTCGATTTGATGGCGGCGGTGGCGGACAGCGAGCCGTTGACGCTCGCACCCGGCCAATATGCGCTGGTGCCGACGGGCCTTGCGATCGCGCTGCCGCCCGGGCACGAGGCGCAGGTGCGCCCGCGCTCGGGGCTTGCGGCCAAGCACGGAATCACCGTGCTGAACTCGCCGGGCACGATCGACGCGGACTATCGCGGCGAGATCAAGGTGATCCTGATCAATCACGGCGCTGCACCGTTCGTGATCAAGCGCGGCGAGCGCATCGCCCAGATGGTGATCGCACCAATTGTGCAGGCCGCATTGGTTCCCGTCGCCACATTGGCAGCAACCGACCGCGGCGCCGGCGGCTTCGGCTCGACCGGGCGCTAACACGCGGCAATTCCAGCCGAATCATCCCGAAGAACTACGTACGCTGGAACACCCCGCCCGGCATTTTTTAGGGACCGCTTTTCCGTTCACGATCTGGACTCTTACCGGCGGAGTCACGGTGAGGGTATTGTCCTTTGATTCGCGCGCGACGGGGGTCGCCGCGCGTAGATTCGTGCGGTCTTGGGGCAACTATGTCAGGCGTGATCGTGTCGATGCGTCGGACGCTGCTGTCGTGCACATCGCTTGCGCGCAACGGCCTGTTGGGAGGCGCTCTCGCAGCGCTGCTGCCGGCTGCGCCGGCCGAGGCCGCCGACCTCATCGACACCCTCTCCATCATGCTGGATTTCAACCGGCAGGAACTCGCGGTGCTCGCCACCGCGCTGGCGCTGCTCGGCTTCTCGGTGATGGCCGCGATCCTGCTGATGCGGACGCGGG
Source organism: Bradyrhizobium sp. UNPF46 (assembly GCF_006658625.1). Classification (NCBI taxonomy): domain Bacteria; kingdom Pseudomonadati; phylum Pseudomonadota; class Alphaproteobacteria; order Hyphomicrobiales; family Nitrobacteraceae; genus Bradyrhizobium; species Bradyrhizobium sp. UNPF46. Next base: position 42,261 of record NZ_LFJB01000001.1, on the reverse strand, counting down.
TGCGGACCGCGAAGAACGAGGCGCGGCTGCGCGCCCGGATCGGGGAACTACAGCTGCAGGCCGACCGCTTCGGGGCGCTGCTGTTCGCCGAGCCACAGATCCTGATCTCCTGGCCCGCCGGCGACAACCGCGCGCAGATTTCCGGCGACATCTCCATGGTGCTGCCGCGCGACTCCTCACCGCAACGCGTGCTCGCCTTCGGAACCTGGCTGCCGCCGGAACCGGCGCTGCAGATGGACCACGCGGTCGACGCGCTGCGTGATCGCGGCGACGGGTTCCAGCTGACGCTGACCACCGCGCATGGCCATACGCTGGAAGCAATCGGCCGCGCCATCGGCGGCCAGGCCATTGTCCGGATTCGCGAACTCTCCGGGCTCCGCCGCGATCTGGCCGAGACCAATCTGCGTTACAAGGCGCTCTCGGACGAGACCGAGATGCTGCGCGGCTTTGCCGCCGCCGCACCCTGGCCGATCTGGGCCAAGGGCGAGAACGGGGCCCTCACCTTCGCCAACCCGGCCTATGTGCGCGCGACCGAGGCCGCCAGCGTCACCGACGCACAGGAGCGCAAGCTCGAATTGCTCGACAGCGCCGACCGCACCGCGATGGAGCGGGGCCTGAAGGACGCCGAGAGCTTCACCTCGCGGCTGCCGATCGTGATCGGCGGCGAGCGGCGCATCTACGACGTGCGCGCGGTCAATGTCGGCAGCGGCAGCGTCGGCGTTGCCATCGATGCCAGCGAAGCCGATGCGCTGAGCTCGGCGCTGGTGCGGATGGCGGAGGCGCATCGCCGTACGCTGGACCAACTCTCCTCGGGCGTTGCCGTATTCGACGGCCAGCGCCGCCTTGCCTTCTACAACGATTCCTACCGCCGGCTGTGGGACCTCGATCGCAGCTTCCTCGACGCCAACCCTGATGATTCGAGCGTGCTCGACCAGCTCCGCGCCGCGCGAAAGCTGCCGGAGCAGCCCGATTTCCGCGCCTGGAAAGCCAAGCTGCACGAGGCGTATCGTGCGGTCGAGGCTGCCAAGGACACCTGGTACCTGCCGGATGGCCGCGCGCTCTCGGTCGTCACCACGCCGAATCCGGAAGGCGGCGTCACCTATCTGTTCGACGACGTCACCGAGAGCCTCGAGCTGGCCCGCCGCTTCGACGGCATGATCCGCGTCCAGCGCGAGACGCTGGACAGCCTCGCCGAGGGCGTCGCGGTGTTCGGCAGCAACGGCAAGGCGCAGCTGTTCAACCCGGCCTTCGTCCGGATGTGGAAGCTGTCCGCCGATGCCATGCGCGACGAGCCGCACATCCAGACGGTGGAAGGCTGGTGCCATCAACTGTTCGACGACCCCGCGGTCTGGCGCCAGATCCGCGAAGCCGTCACCTCGATCGAGAGCCGCGCCGACGTGCCGCTGAAGCTGGAGCGCAAGGACGGCAGCGTGCTCGACGGCATGATCCGGCCGCTGCATGACGGCGCGACCATGCTGACGTTCCAGGACATCACCGACACCGAGAATGTCGAGCGCGCGTTGCGCGAGCGCAACGAGGCGCTGGAGGCCGCCGACCAGATGAAGGTGGATTTCGTCCACCACGTCTCCTACGAGCTGCGTTCGCCGCTGACCACCATCATCGGCTTCGCGCATTTCCTCAGCGACCCCTCGACCGGGCCGCTGACGCCGAAGCAGGCCGAATATCTCGACTACGTCACCAAATCGACCAACGCGCTGCTGGCGCTCACCAACAACATCCTCGATCTCGCCACCATCGATGCCGGCGCGATGAAGCTGGAACTCGGGCCCGTCGACGTCAGCAAGACCATCGAGCTCGCCGCCGAGGGCATCCAGGACCGGCTCGCCACCGACCGCATCCGCCTCAAGGTCGAGATCGCGCCCGATGTCGGCAGCTTCGTCGGCGACGAGAAGCGCGTGGTGCAGGTGCTCTATAACCTCCTCGCCAACGCCGTCGGGTTTTCTCCACAGGATTCCACCGTCGGTATCAGCGCACGGCGCACCGAACGCAGCGTGGTCTTCACCGTGACAGATTCCGGGCCTGGAATACCTGCCGACATGAAGGACAAGGTGTTCAACTGGTTCGAAAGCCGCTCGCAGGGCTCGCGTCACCGCGGCGCCGGACTCGGCCTCTCGCTGGTGCGCTCCTTCGTCGAGCTGCATGGCGGCAAGGTGCGGGTGGATTCGATCGTCGGCCGCGGCACGGTCGTGATCTGCGATTTCCCGACCGACCAGGCGGCGCATCGCGACGCCGCCGAATGACCGAACCCACGACATTCTCCGTCGCGCTCCACAACGAGACGGCGACCGCGCAATTGATGGCCGATCTCGCACTGCTGGTCGGACCGGGCGATGTCATCACCCTCACCGGCGATCTCGGCGCGGGAAAGACCGCGGCGGCCCGCAGCCTGATCCGCTATCTCGCCGGCGACGACGAGCTGGAGGTACCGAGCCCGACCTTCACGCTGGTGCAGGGCTATGAGCTGCCGCCCTTCCCGGTGCTGCACGCCGACCTCTACCGCGTCGAGGACGAAAGCGAGCTCGAGGAGATCGGGCTGTCGCCGCTTCCCGATGCGACGCTCGTCCTGATCGAATGGCCGGAGCGCGCGCCGTCGGCCATGCCCGCCGATCGCATCGACATCGCGCTGACGCATCGGCCGGCGCTGGGCTCGAATGCGCGCGCGGCCGACATCACCGGTTACGGCAAGAGCGCCGCCATCGTTGCGCGGTTGCAGGCGCTGCGCGAATTCCTCGATGCATCCGGATATATCGACGCAACGCGCAAGCGCATGGCCGGCGACGCCTCGACCCGCTCCTATGCGCGGCTGCTGCGCGACGACGGTGTCGTCATCCTGATGAATTCTCCGCAACGGCCCGATGGTGCGGCGCTCTACAACGGAAAATCCTACAGCGCCGCGGTTCATCTCGCCGAGAATATCAAACCCTTCGTCGCCATCGACGAAGGCCTGCGCGCGCAGGGGCTCTCGGCGCCCGCGATCCATCATTTCGATCTCGACCACGGCTTCCTGATCTCGGAGGATTTCGGCAGCGAGGGCGTGATCGAAGGCGATCCGCCGCGACCGATCGTCGAGCGCTACGAGGTCGCGACCGACGCGCTGGCCGCGCTGCACGGCAAGACGCTGCCCGAGACGCTGCCGCTGGACGGACAGACCTATGAGATCCCCGTCTTCGACGTCGAGGCAATGCTGATCGAGATCGGCCTGATGCCGGAATGGTATCTGCCCGATCGCAACGCGCCGCTGAGCGAGGCGGCGCGCACAGAGTTCTTCGCGATGTGGCGCGAGCTGCTGAAGAAGCCGCTGGCCGCGCCGAGGACGTGGATCATCCGCGATTATCATTCGCCCAATTTGATCTGGCTCGGGACACGCACCGGCATCGGGCGCGTCGGCGTGATCGATTTCCAGGATACCGTGCTCGGTCCGCAATCCTATGACGTGGTGTCGCTGCTTCAGGACGCCCGGATCGACGTCCCTGAAAACATCGAGCTGACGCTGCTGTCGCGCTACATCAAGGCGCGCCGCGCCAATGATGCAGGCTTCGATGCGGCCGGCTTCGCCGAGCTCTACGCCATCATGTCGGCGCAGCGGAATACGCGGCTGCTCGGCACCTTCGCTCGCCTGAACCGCCGCGACGGCAAGCCGCATTATCTGCGGCACCAGCCGCGGATCTGGACCTATCTGCAGCGCTCGCTCGCCCACCCCGCGCTGAGCTTCCTGCGCGACTGGTATCTCGCCAACGTTCCCCCGCCCCAAGGGGCTTCAGAAGGCTGATTCGAGGCCCGATTTACCGGCTGTTAGCCAAGACGTCGGTATTCTGGCGGCCAGGCAGCCGGGAAAATACGGGCTGGAGCGGGCAGATGGCGGTAAAGACGGACCAGCGCGGCAACAGCCGGGTTGTTTTCGAGCGTGGGATCCCGGCCCAGATGATGGGAATCGACGGGACCTGGCGGCGCGATTGCACCATGGAGGACGTCTCTGACAGCGGCGCCAAGCTGACCATCGACGGCTCGGTCGAAGGCCTGCATCTGAAGGAGTTCTTTCTGCTGCTGTCGTCCACCGGGCTGGCCTACCGGCGCTGCGAGCTGGCCTGGGTCAACGGCGACCAGATCGGCGTCAATTTCCTGAAGATCGGCGACAAGAAGAAAAAGGCGCGTTCCACAGCCGTCGGGGCATGACGGCAACACCCGTCGTACAACCGTCACGGCGGGTGGTTAAGGCGGTTGAGATGCGGTGCGGCTGATCGAACCTCGTGTTAGGATTGCTGCGAACGCGAAAGGTCTGAGAAAGCGAAGGATGTCCGTCAAACCGACCAAAGCCATGGTGCTCGCCGCAGGGTTCGGCCTGCGCATGCGTCCGCTGACGGACAAGATGCCGAAGCCCATGGTGCCGGTCGCCGGCCAGCCGCTGCTCGACCACGTACTCGACAAACTCGGCCAGGCCGGTGTGACCGAGGCCGTGGTCAACGTGCATTATCTGCCGGACCAGATCATCGATCACGTTGCCTCGCGCCAGCATCCGCGCGTCACCATCTCGGACGAGCGCGACCAGGTGCTCGGCACCGGCGGCGGCGTGGTCAAGGCGCTGCCGCTGCTCGGCGATGCGCCGTTCTACCATGTCAATTCCGACACGCTGTGGATCGACGGCGTGCGCTCGAACCTGACGCGGCTTGCCGAGAACTTCGACCCCGCGCGCATGGACATCCTGCTGCTGATGGCGCCGACCGCGACCAGCATCGGCTACAGCGGCCGCGGCGATTACGGCATGCTGCCCGACGGGGCCCTGCGCAAGCGCAAGGAAAAAGAGGTCGTTCCGTTCGTCTATGCCGGCGCTGCGATCCTGTCGCCCGCGATCTTCGAAGGCGCGCCGCAAGGCGAATTCTCGCTGACCAGGATGTTCGACCGCGCGGGCGAGCAGGAGCGGCTGTTCGGCCTGCGCCTCGACGGCGTCTGGATGCATGTCGGCACGCCTGAGGCCGTGCACGCCGCGGAAGAGGCGTTTCTGGAGAGCGTGGCGTAAGTCGCCTCGAACACGGTGCCGTAGGGTGGGTTAGCGTCAGCGTAACCCACCTCTTCTATGTCCATGGCGGCAGAAGTGGTGGGTTACGCCATCGGACTGCGCTTCGCGCAGCCGCCGTCTAACCCACCCTACGACACCTGTTCCGGCCCGTCGAACAACGGGGACTATCCCCCTCCCCCCATATCCATTTGACTCCGCCTCCCTATATTGGCGCCTGATCCTTCGAATCAGGCAGCCCATGCGCGTTTTCAGCGTTCCCATCTCAGTTCCGTTCCTGCGCACGGTCGTCACGGCCCTGCTCGAGGGACGGCTGGTCGATGGATTCGAGGCGCGCAAGGAGCCGGCGCGGCTGGCGGACGCAACGCTGTACCTGCCGACCCGCCGCGCGATGCGCGTGGTCCGCGAGATCTTCCTCGACGAGATGAAGACGGATGCCGTCGTGCTGCCGCGCATCGTGGCACTCGGCGACATCGACGAGGACGAGCTCGCCTTCGCCGACGAAGCCGAGCAGTTTTCCGGCGCGACGCCGCTCGAGATTCCGCCGCGGCTCGGCGAGCTCGAACGCCGGCTGACGCTGGCGCAGCTCGTCGCGGCCTGGGCCAAGGGCCCGGTGCTGTCGCCGCTGGTGGTCGGCGGCCCCGCCTCGACGCTGGCGCTGGCTGGCGATCTCGCACGCCTGATCGACGACATGGTGACGCGCGGCGTAGACTGGAACGCGCTCGACGGCCTCGTGCCTGACAACCTCGATCGCTACTGGCAGCACTCCCTCGAATTCCTGCGCATCGCGCGGGTCGCCTGGCCTGGCCATCTCGCCGAGATCAACCGGATCGAGCCGGCAGCGCGGCGCGATCTTTTGATCGCGGCTGAGGCCAAACGGCTGACCGCGCATCCGAACGGACCTGTCATCGCGGCCGGCTCGACCGGCTCGATGCCGGCCACCGCAAAATTTCTCCGAGCAGTCGCGTCGCTGCCGCATGGCGCGGTGGTGCTGCCGGGCCTCGACACCGATCTCGACGAAGACGCCTGGCGAACGATTGGTGGCGTGCGAGACTCGCTCGGCAAATTCGCGGAGCATCCGGCCTCGAACCATCCGCAATACGCCATGCATGCGCTGCTGGATCGCCTCGGCATCAAGCGCAGCGACGTCGAGATCCTTCAGCCGCCGTCCGCAGGCGGCCGCGACCTGCTCGCCTCCGAATCGATGCGCCCCTCCGCCAAGACGGAAGTCTGGCACGACCGGCTGAAGCAGCCGGATGTCGCCGCGAAGATAGCCGGCGGCATGAAGAACCTCGCCGTCGTCGAAGCTCCCAATCCGGAGATGGAGGCGCTCGCCATCGCCATTGCGATGCGCGAGGCGCGGCATCTCGACAAATCGGCGGCACTGGTGACGCCCGACCGCGCACTGGCGCGACGGGTGATGGCTGCGCTCACCCGATGGGGACTCAGTTTCGACGATTCCGGCGGCGACGTCTTGATGGAAACCTCCGCCGGCGTGTTCGCGCGCCTCACGGCAGAGGCGGCGACCAAGGGACTGGAGCCGCCGACGCTGCTGGCGATGCTGAAGCATCCGCTGTGCCGCCTCGGCCGCGCGCCCGGCGCGTGGAGGGCGGCGATCGAGGACCTCGAGCTTGCAGTCCTGCGCGGCACGCGCCCGCCAGCCGGCACCAGCGGCCTGTCGCGCGAATTCAACCGCTTTCGCGAGGAGCTGGCAAAGCTGTGGCGTGGCGAGGTCTCCGCGCTGCACCGCGCCGAGCCGCGCGCGCGCCTCGAGGCCGAGGAACTCGATCGCATCCAGGCCTTGATCGATGCCTTGCAGAAAGCGCTCGCTCCGATCGAGAGCCTGCCGCCCTCGAAACCGTACGACTTCGCCGAGCTCGCGCACCGGCATCGCGAGATCATGATCGTGCTGTCGTGCGACGAGCAGGGCATCCCGCTCGCCTTCGAGGAGCGCGAGGGCCTTGCGCTCGCTGCCGCCTTCGACGATCTCCTGCGCGGCGGCACGACCAGCGGATTGATCGTGCCGCTGCCTGATTACCCCGACGTTTTCCAGACCGCGTTCAGTGACCGAGCGGTGCGGCGGCGCGACAAGCCCGGCGCGCGGCTGCAGATCTACGGCCCGCTGGAATCGCGCCTGATGCAGGCTGACCGCATCATCGTCGGCGGGCTGATCGAGGGCGTCTGGCCGCCGGCGCCGCGGATCGATCCCTGGCTCAGCCGGCCGATGCGGCACGAGCTCGGGCTCGATCTGCCGGAGCGGCGTATCGGCCTCTCCGCGCATGACTTCGCGCAATTGCTCGGCGGCAATGAGGTGATCCTCACCCATTCCGCCAAGGCCGGCGGCGCGCCGGCGGTGGCCTCGCGCTTCCTGCATCGGCTGGAGGCTGTCGCGGGCGACGATCTCTGGAAGGCAGCCATTCGTGCGGGCGAGAACTACGTGCGATTTGCAGAGAGGCTGGACCAGCCCGACAAGGTCGAGCCGATCAAACAGCCCGAGCCGCGGCCACCACGCGCGACGCGGCCATTGAAGATGTCGGTCACCGCGATCGAGGACTGGCTGCGCGATCCCTACACGATCTACGCAAAGTACATCCTGCGGCTGGATGCGCTCGATCCCGTCGACATGCCGCTGTCGGCCGCCGACCGCGGCTCAGCGATCCATGATGCGATCGGCGAGTTCACCGAGAGCTATGCGACACGCCTGCCCGACGATCCCGCCCGCGTGCTGCGCGCGATCGGCGAAAAGCATTTTGCGCCGCTGATGGAGCGGCCCGAGGCGCGCGCGCTGTGGTGGCCGCGCTTCCAGCGCATCGCCCGCTGGTTCGGCGAATGGGAGACGGCGCGCCGTGATGCGATCGCGGCCATCGTCGCGGAGACCCGCGGCGAGATCTCGATCAGGCTCGACAACGAGCGCAGCTTTACCCTCTCCGCGCGCGCCGACCGCATCGAACGGCGCCAGGGCGGCGGCTACGCCATCCTCGACTACAAGACCGGACAGCCGCCGACCGGCAAGCAGGTGCGCATGGGCCTGTCACCACAGCTGACGCTGGAGGCGGCGATCCTGCGCGAGGGCGGCTTTCCCGGCATCGACGCAGGTGCTTCCGTGAGCCAGCTCGTCTATGTCCGCCTCAGCGGCAACAATCCTCCGGGCGAAGAACGTATCCTCGAGCTCAAATACAAGCAGGGCGACGAACCGCAGCCGCCGGATGCGGCCGCCGCGGAGGCGCGGGCCAAGCTGGAAGCGCTGATCCGCGCCTTCGACGACGAGAATCAGCCGTACACCTCGCTGAACCTGCCGATGTGGACGAACCGCTACGGTACCTATGACGACCTCGCCCGGATCAAGGAATGGTCTGCGGCCGGCGGATTGGGGATCGAGGAATGGTGAAGCTGCCGCGCCCCATCCCCGACGAGGTGCGCGCGCGGCAGGCGCGCGCGTCCGATCCGACCGCGTCGGCCTTCGTGTCGGCCAATGCCGGCTCGGGCAAGACGCACGTGCTGGTGCAGCGCGTGATCCGCCTGCTGCTGACGGGCGTACCGCCGGAGAAAATTCTCTGCATCACCTTCACCAAGGCCGCGGCGGCCAACATGGCCGAACGCGTGTTCACCACGCTTGGTCATTGGGTGACGCTGGACGACACCGCGCTCGACGCCGCGATCCGCGCGGTCGGCATTCCCCACCCTGGCGCGAAACTGCGGCGTGACGCGCGAAAACTGTTCGCCTGCGCGCTGGAGACACCGGGCGGATTGAAGGTGCAGACCATCCACGCGCTCTGCACGCGCCTGCTGCAGCAATTCCCGTTCGAGGCCAACGTGCCCGCGCGCTTCTCCGTGATCGACGAGCGCGACCAGACCGACATGATGGAGCGCGCCAATCTGAAGGTGCTGCTTGAGGCCGCGCGCGCGCCTGACAGCGTCACCGGCCGCGCCTTGCTGACCGCGATGGCGAACGCCGCCGACGTCACCTTCAAGGAGGTCGTGCGCGAGGCGTGTCTCAGCCGCGATCATTTCATGGCCTGGACGGACGGTGCCGGCAACGTCGAAGCGGCGGCGGCGCAGATGGCGGCGGCGCTGGGTGTCGATGCTGGCGACCGCATCGAGGACGTCGAGATGGAGATCCTCGATGGACCCTACCTGCCGCGCTCGCGCTGGGATGACATCGCCTTTGCGCTGGAGGATGGCAGCAAGTCCGACAACGACCAGGCCGGCCGGCTCCGCGAGGCCAAAGTGTTTTCCGGCAGCGCGCAGGTCGATGCCTATCTGTCCGTCTTCCTCACCGACGAGAAGCTGCCGCGCAAGGCGGTGCTGACCAAGAAGTTCGGCGAGCATAACCCGTCCGTCGCGCGCCTGTTCGAGAACGAGGCGCTGCGTATCAGCGGATTGGTCGAGAAGCGCCGCGCCGTGACGATGCGCGACCGCACCGCGGCCCTGCTGCATATCGCGACCGCGGCTGCGGCAAACTATCGCCGCGAGAAGCAGGAGCGCGGCCTGCTCGACTACGACGACCTCATCGACAAGACACTGGCGATGCTCGACCGCGTCTCCTCGGGATGGGTGCATTACAAGCTCGATCGCGGCGTCGATCACGTGCTGATCGACGAGGCGCAGGACACGAGCCCACGGCAATGGGACATCATCGCGCACATCATCTCCGAATTCACGGCTGGCGAGGGCGCGCGCGAAGGGCTGAACCGCACCATCTTCGCCGTCGGCGACGAGAAGCAGTCGATCTTCTCGTTCCAGGGGGCGGCTCCGCGCGAGTTCGACGCGCGCCGTCGCGAGCTCCATCGCAAGTTCACCGCGGCCGGGCTGAAATTCGATCCCGTTGCCTTCACCTATTCATTCCGCTCGGGCGCCGCGATCCTGCATTCGGTCGACCACGTCTTCCGCGATCCCCAGATCTACAAGAGCATTCATTCGGTCGAGATCGGCCATCCCCTGCACAATGCGTTGGCCGATGCCGGCCCCAGCGTGATCGAGCTGTGGGATCTGGCCGAAGCCGACGACCGGCAGGAGATCGAGGGCTGGCGCGCGCCGTTCGACGGCGTCGCCGCCACCAGCCCCGAAGTCAAGCTCGCGCGTCGTATCCAGACCGAGATCAAGCGGCTGGTCGAGAGCGGCACGCTGACGGGGCACGAGGGCGAACGGCGGCCGTTGCGCTATGGCGACATGCTGATCCTGGTGCGCCGCCGCGGCAATGCGTTCGATGCCGTGATCCAGGCGCTGAAGCACGCCGGCGTTCCGGTCGCCGGTGCCGACCGGTTGAAGCTGACCGAGCACATCGGCATCATCGATCTGATGAATCTCGCGGATGCGCTGCTGCTGCCACAGGACGATCTCGCGCTCGCGGTCGCCTTGAAGAGCCCATTGTTCGGACTCGACGACGACGATCTGTTCCAACTTGCCCATAAGCGCAAGGGATCGCTGCGTCGCGCGTTGGGCGAGCATGCGGCTACAGCTGAGAAATTCGCGACGGTGCTGCGGCGCCTCGAAGCCTGCGAGATGCGTGCGCGCGAGGAGACGCCGTTCGCCTTCTACGCCTGGCTGCTCGGGGGCGACGGCGGCCGTGCGCGCATCCTGCGCCGGCTCGGTCACGAGGCCAACGACGCGCTCGATGAGTTCCTGGAGCTGGCGCTGAACTATGAGCGCAAGGCGCCGGCCTCGCTGCAGGGTTTCATGGCCTGGCTGCGCTCGGCCGACACCGAGGTGAAGCGCGACATGGAAATCTCGCGCGACGAGGTGCGGGTGATGACCGTGCACGGCGCCAAGGGCCTGGAGGCTTCGGTCGTGTTCATGGTCGACACCACGTCGTCGCCGGCGGACTCGCAGCGCGTGCGGCTGATCCACGTTCCGCGCGGCAATGGCGGCGAGGTCGTGGTCTGGGCCGGGCGCAAGGCGGATGATCCCAAGCCGGTCGCGGACGCGCGCAAGGCCATGCTCGAGGAGACGGAGGACGAGTATCGCCGCCTGCTCTATGTCGCGATGACGCGCGCGGCCGACCGGCTGATCGTCGGCGGCTGCATGCCCGGCAATATGAGGACGGTGCGCAAGCTGAGCTGGTACGACCTCATCGACACCGGGCTCGCCGGCTCGGGGCTCGACAAGCAGGTGGTCGAGACGCCGCTCGGCAAGGTGACGCGGTTCGCCCGGCCGGAGGATGCTGCGGCGCCGGGCATGCCGGCAGGCACGATGGATCAAACGATCACTTTGCCGGACTGGCTGCGAGCCCCGGCACCGCGTGAGGCCGTCGACGAGGATCCAGTGCGCCCGTCCGGCCAGTCGGCCGATGAGGGCCGCAGCGTCCGGTCAGGCGAATCGGTGCAGTCTCGCGCGCTCGCGCTGCAGCGCGGCACGCTGGTGCATCGGCTGCTGCAATCCCTGCCTGATATCGCCCCGGAGCGCCGGCGCGAGGCCGCGCTCGGCTTCATGGCGCGCAATGCTGCTGACTGGACCGAAGCCGACCGCACCGCGCTGGCCGACAAGGTGCTCGCTTTGATCACCGAGCCACGCTTTGCGCCGGTCTTTGCCAACGGCAGCCGGGCGGAAGTCGCCATCGCCGGCCGGCTGGAGCGGCCGGGCCGCACCCCGGCGCTGGTGTCGGGGCAGATCGACCGGCTGGTCGTTCGACCCGAGGAGGTTTTGATCGTCGATTTCAAGACCAATCAGGCGGCGCCCAAGAGCGCGGCCGAGGCACCTGTCGCGTATGTCCGGCAGCTTGGGCTGTACCGGGCCGTGCTGGCGCGGCTTTATCCCCAAAAGCCCATCCGGGCTGTCCTGCTCTGGACCGAGGCCCTTGAATATATGGAGATTTCAGCCCCCGCGCTGGACGCGGCGCTGGCATCCCTTCATCTCGGTGTGAGCGTCCTTGACCCGGCAAGGAGCCGTTCATAGGTTGACGCCATGATCCCGGGCGCGATTCCACGTCGCGCCGATTCTCTTTCAACCGAGTGAGGTACTCCCATGGCCGTTGGCAAGGTTTCTGACACTGATTTCGAAGCCGAGGTGCTCAAGGCAAACGGCCCTGTCGTCGTCGATTTCTGGGCCGAGTGGTGCGGCCCGTGCCGCATGATCGCCCCCGCCCTCGACGAGATCGCCGGCGCGATGGGCGACAAGGTCAAGATCGTGAAGCTGAACGTCGACGAGAGCCCGAAGACCGCCTCGAAGTACGGCGTGATGTCGATCCCGACCCTGATGATCTTCAAGGGCGGTGAGATGGCCTCCCGCCAGGTCGGCGCGGCGCCGAAGGCGAAGCTGCAGCAGTGGATCACGTCGGCGGTGTGAGCCACGACGCGAGTGACTGAGAAATTCTGCAACGGCCGGCGACTTGCCGGCCGTTTTGTTTTGCGTAGCCCGGATGGAGCGCAGCGTAATCCGGGGCCGTCATGGGTTGTGGCACGATTCCCGGATTGCGCTGCGCTTCATCCGGGCTACGCGACGACGACTACTTGATCCACCCGGTCGCCAGCGCGTTGGCGAGCTCCGGCTGATCGTTGCGGCGTGCGAGGGCGGCCATCGCCTCGTGATCATAGGTGACGTGGCGGAACGTCACCTGCCATGCCCCGTTCACCAGCTCGAGGATCGCATAGCGCGCGTGCGGCGTGCCGGCCTCGACGACATGTGGGACTGGATGCTTGTCGCGATAGCCGGGACTGCCGACGCTGCCGGGATTGACGATCAGCCGGCCGTCGCGAAGCCGCACCGCTCGGGCAAGATGAGTGTGGGCACAGAGGATCAGCGGCTGCGTGATGCCTTGCGCGAATTGCTCGATGCGGTCGAGCGGCGATAGCGCCACCGTGCCGTCGGGATGCACGGTATCCAGCCAATAGACTTCGTCGTTCTCAGGCGTCGCATGGCAGAGGAACACCTGACCGCGAAACACGCGCGTCATCGGCTGTGCACGCAGCCAGTCGAGCTGCGCTTCGTTGAGCGCCTCGTAAGCGGGACGGTCCCACGAACCCATCTTCTCCGGAGGACGGTCGAGCAGGTAGCGGTCGTGATTGCCGAGCACGTGCACGGCATCGAGCGGCATCAGCATCTCGATGGTCCGGCGCGCGTCGAGCGGGCCGCTCAGCAGGTCGCCGAGATTGACGATGTCGGTGATGCCTTGCGCGCGGATGTCGGCGAGCACCGCCTCCAGCGCGAGGTGGTTTCCGTGCACGTCGGCGATCGCGGCAAAACGCATTGGCACTTCCCGTAGCCCGGATGGAGCGCAGCGTAATCCGGGAATCTATCGGTTTGGCGAGACCTCCCGGATTGCGCTGCGCTCCATCCGGGCTACGCAACCACTATGCAGGAGGCGTGCCGTTGAGCCCGAGCACGTGGCCGGCGAGATAGAGCGAGCCTGATATCAGGATGCGCGGCGGGGTCTCGTAGGCGAGCTTCGCCAGGGCGCGCAGCGCGGCCTCGATGCCGGGCGCGATCTCGACGCGCATGCCGAGGCTGCGCGCAGCATCCGCAAGGCGGTCGACCGGCATCGCGTTCTCCGTGTCGGGAATCGGCACCGCGACGATGTGGCGGGTGAGGCCGGCGAAATTGGCGAGGAAGCCTTGCGCATCCTTGTTGGCCATCATGCCTGCGACGACGACCAGCGGCCGCGACACCCGCTCTTCGAGATCGCCGAGCGCGGCTGCGGCGACGCGGCCGCCTTCGGCATTGTGCCCGCCGTCGAGCCAGATTTCCGAACCTTGCGGACCCCAGGCGAGCAGCTCGCCCGAGGTGATGCGCTGCATCCGCGCCGGCCATTCGGCACCGACGATGCCGGCCTCGAACGCGGCGTGGCTCACCTTGAAATGCGGGATCGCGCGCAGCGTCGCGATGGCAAGGCCGGCATTGGCGAATTGGTGACGGCCGAACAGACGCGGCGCCGGAAGGTCCATCAGGCCGCGGTCGTCGGAATAGACCAGGCGGCCACGCTCGACATTGACGTGCCAGCTCTCGTTCGCGGCAAACAGCGGCGCCCGCATGCGCCTGGCCTGTGCCTCGATGATGGCCATCGCCTCCGGCAATTGCTCGGCGCAAATCACGGACACACCGCGCTTGATGATCGCCGCCTTCTCGCCCGCGATCGACGCCAACGTGTCGCCGAGGAAATCCATGTGGTCCATGCTGACGGGCGTGATCACGCACGCCGCAGGCGCGTCGACCACATTGGTCGAATCGAGACGGCCGCCGAGGCCGACTTCGAGCAGCACCGCATCGGCCGGGTTCTGCGCGAACAAAAGGAAGGCCGCGGCGGTCTTCAACTCGAATACCGTTGCCGGCTCTCCGGCATTGACGCGCTCGACCTCTTCCAACGCGGTGCGCAACTCGTCGTCGCCGACCAGCGCGCCGCCACCGACACGGCCGAGCCGGAAACATTCGTTGATGCGGACGAGATAGGGCGAAGTGTAGGCGTGCACGCGCAGGCCTGCGGCCTCCAGCGTCGCGCGCAGATAGGCGACTGTTGAGCCCTTGCCGTTGGTGCCGGCGACGTGGATCACCGGCGGCAGCTTGCGTTCGGGATGCCCGAGCCGTTCGAGCAGGCGGTGCATCCGCTCTAGGCCCAGATCGATGCGTTTCTGATGCAGGGCCGACAGCCGCCCGATCAATTCGCCGAGCGGCGTCTTCGTGCTGTCAGGGGGTGCGTTCACGCGTGGGGCGCAGCCGGCGCCGTCTCAGCGGCCGATACGATCTGCGCCGGGCTCGTGACGGCCTGCGTCGGCCTCGATGCGCCTTCCAGCGCCGGCGCCTTGGTCAGCAGGCGGCAGAGCCGCGCCAGGGTCGGACGCAGCTCGTGGCGATGCACGACCATGTCGACCATGCCGTGCTCCTTGAGATACTCGGCGCGCTGGAAGCCCTCGGGAAGCTTCTCGCGGATGGTCTGCTCGATCACGCGCGCGCCGGCAAAACCGATCAGCGCGCCGGGCTCGGCGATCTGCACGTCGCCCAGCATCGCGTAGGATGCGGTGACGCCGCCGGTGGTCGGATTGGTCAGCACGACGATGTAGGGCAGCTTTGCCTCGCGCAGCATCTGCACTGCGACCGTGGTGCGCGGCATCTGCATCAAGGACAAAATGCCCTCCTGCATGCGCGCACCGCCGGAGGCGGCGAACACGATGAACGGCGACTTCTTCTCGACCGCGAGCTCCATTCCACGCACGATCGCCTCGCCCGCGGCCATGCCGAGCGAGCCGCCCATGAAGTCGAAATCCTGCACGGCCACGACGACGGCGGAGCCTTCGAGCTTGCCGTAGCCGACCTTGATCGCGTCGTTCAGATTGGTGCGCGCCCGCGCGTCCTTGATCCGATCGACGTATTTCTTCTCGTCGCGGAACTTGAGCGGGTCGGGCGTGACGTCGGGCAGCGCGACGTCGAACCAGGTCTCGTTGTCGAAGATCGACTTCAAGCGCGCCACCGCGCCCATGCGCATGTGGTAGTTCGAGCCGGGGATGACGAACTGGTTGGCCTCGACGTCCTTGTAGAACACGAGCTGCCCGGAATCCGGACACTTGATCCACAGATTCTCCGGCGTCTCCCGCCGCAGCATGTTGCGGATCTTCGGCCGGACCACATTGGTAAGCCAGTTCATGGTTTGCTCCGATGCGCGACCCCGCTTGGGACCGCCTGAAGGGATATATGGCGGCCGGGCCTTTGCCCGGCAAGCCGCCGCGTCACCCGCGTTAGAGCATGATCCGGAAAAGTGTGAAGCGGTTTTCCGACGAGATCATGCTCAAACTTAAAAGCCAAAGCGGAATTATGGCCTATTCGGCCGCTTGTTGCGCGCCCTTGACGCCCCGGGCCAGGGCCGCCGTCAACTCCGCGACGGCATTAACGGTCTTGGCGGTCGCCCGCCCGTCGGCGTCGAGGCTGTTCTTGAGCGCATCGACCAGCGCGGTGCCGACCACCGAACCATCGGCCTTCTCGGCAATGGCGCGCGCCGCCTCCGGCGTGCGGATGCCGAAACCGACGCAGATCGGCAGCCTGGTATGCCGCTTGATGCGCGCGACGGCTTCGCCGACGGCATTGGCGTCCGCGGCCGCGGCACCGGTGATGCCGGCGATCGAGACGTAATAGACAAAGCCTGACGTGTTCGCGAGCACCGCGGGCAGGCGCTTGTCGTCGGTGGTCGGGGTCGCCAGGCGAATGAAGTTCAGGCCGGCCTTCAGCGCGGGCAGGCAGAGCTCTTCGTCTTCCTCCGGCGGCAAATCGACGATGATCAGGCCGTCAACGCCTGATGTCTTGGCATCAGCCAGGAACTTGTCGACGCCGTAGATGTAGATCGGATTGTAATACCCCATCAGCACCAGCGGCGTGATATTGTCCTCCTTTCGAAAGTCACGCACCAGTTCAAGCGTCTTCTTCAAGGTCATGCCGGCCTTGAGCGCGCGCAGACCGGCAGCCTGAATCGAGGGACCATCCGCCATCGGATCGGTGAAGGGAATGCCGAGTTCGACGACGTCGGCGCCTGCCTTGGGCAGCGCCTTGACGATATCGAGTGACGTCGTGAGATCGGGATCGCCGGCCATCACATAGGTCACGAAGGCCGCGCGGCCCTGCTTCTTCAGTTCGGCGAAACGGGTGTCGATGCGCGTGGTCACTTCTTGGCCCTCAGGATGTCGCCGACCTGCGGGACGTCCTTGTCGCCGCGGCCAGAGAGGTTGACGACCATCAGGTGGTCTTTCGGCCGCTTCGGCGCGAGCTCCATCACCTTGGCGATGGCGTGCGCGGGCTCGAGCGCGGGGATGATGCCTTCGAGCTTCGATAGCAGCTGGAACGCCGCGAGGGCTTCGTCGTCGGTCGCGGAGAGATAGTTCACGCGGCCGACCTCGTGCAGCCAGGAATGCTCGGGGCCGATGCCGGGATAATCGAGGCCGGCCGAGATCGAATGCGCGTCCTGGATCTGGCCGTCGGCATCCATCAGGAGATAGGTGCGGTTGCCATGGAGCACGCCGGGACGGCCGCCCGCGATCGAGGCCGCATGCAGCTGTGTGAGCCCGTGGCCGGCGGCTTCGACGCCGAAGATTTCGACGGAGGGATCGTCGAGGAACGGATGGAACAGGCCCATCGCATTCGAGCCGCCGCCGATGCAGGCGACCAGCGAATCCGGCAGACGGCCCTCGATCTCCTGCATCTGCGTCTTGGTCTCGTTGCCGATGATCGACTGGAAGTCGCGTACCAGCATCGGATAGGGATGCGGGCCGGCGACCGTGCCGATGCAATAGAACGTGTTGTGCACGTTGGTGACCCAGTCGCGCAACGCCTCGTTCATGGCGTCCTTCAGCGTGCGCGTGCCCGACTGCACCGGCATCACCGTGGCACCCAGCATCTCCATGCGGATCACGTTGGGCTGCTGACGCTCGACGTCGACGGCGCCCATGTAGACGATGCATTCGAGCCCGAAGCGCGCGCACAGCGTCGCGGTGGCGACGCCGTGCTGGCCGGCGCCGGTCTCGGCGATGATGCGCTTCTTGCCCATGCGCCGCGCCAGCATGATCTGGCCGAGCACGTTGTTCACCTTGTGCGAGCCGGTGTGGTTGAGCTCTTCGCGCTTGAGATAGATCTTGGCGCCGCCGAGATGGTCGGTCAGGCGCTCGGCGAAATAGAGCGGCGAGGGCCGGCCGACATAGTTCTTGAGATAGCCGTTCATCTCGGCCTGGAACGCCGGATCGGCCTTGGCCGCGGTGTAGGCCTTCTCCAGATCGAGGATCAGCGGCATCAGAGTTTCGGCGACGAAGCGGCCGCCGAAAATGCCGAAATGGCCGCGCTCGTCGGGGCCGCTGCGGTAGGAATTTGGCTTGGCGATGTTCATCGAACACTCAACTCTTGGCTGGCGCGCGCGGCGCGAATGAAGGCCTTGATCATCTCGGGGTCCTTCACGCCGGGGGCGCTCTCGACACCGGAGGACACGTCGACGCCACCCGCGCCGGTGACGCGGAGAGCCTCGGCGACGTTCTGCGCATGAAGGCCGCCCGAAACCATATACGGCAGCTTAAGCTCGAGGTTTCCGAGCAGGCGCCAGTCGAAGGGCGTACCGAGGCCGCCGGGCCGCGTCGCGTCTTTCGGTGCTCGCGCGTCGAACAGGATGCGGTCGGCGACCGCCGCGTAGCCAGGCAGCACGGCAAGATCTGCAGCAACCTCGACCGGGACCGCCTTCATCACCGGGCGGCCAAACCGCTGCTTGATGTCGCGCAGCCGCGCGACGCTCTCCTTGCCGTGCAGCTGGAAAATGTCCGGCGACAGCGCGTCCATGATGTTGTCGAACGTCGCATCGTCGGCGTCGACGGTGAGCGCCACCTTGAGCGCGCGGCCCTTCACCTGGCGGCCGAGTTCACGCCCGAGCTCCAGGGACAGGTGCCGCGGCGAAGGCGGAAAGAACACGAACCCCACCATGTCGGCGCCGGCGTCGAGCGCTACTTCAAGCGTCTCGCGTGTGGACAGGCCGCAGATTTTGACGAGCAGGGACATGGTCTCAAGGCAAATGGAGGCCGCGAGCCGCGGCCGGAAAACAGGGCTTTCGGTCGGGGCCGCTTCTACAACGTCGCGCGCTGCTTGTCTCGCCCGACAGGCCCGTAAAGCCCGATCCCGGAAGAAACGGGAAGTCGCTGGGGCTCGGGCCTTGCCGCAGCTGCCTGGGCCCGTAGATCGGCCAGTTCGCCCCTCGCAGCCCGCGCATCGGCCTCATGCCGGCGCGCGGCGCGCCGCCAATGCCGCTGGCCGAACCAGACGGCACAGCCACCCGCCACGACGCCCAGCGCCGCCACCAGGATCAGCAGCAGGAACAGCGGCATGGTGACCGAGAACGAGGGGTCGTCCGAAATGAAGGGGTCGAAGGAGACCGTGACGAAATGCCGGTTCGCCACGGCAAAGGCGACTAGGACCAGGCCCAGCGGAATCAAGATCAGCGCGGTCAGGAACTTTCGCATCTCGCTTCGTCCGCCTTGAATCAAGCTTCCGGCCACATCGCGCGCGACCGCGGGAAACCCTGACGCCGGCCTTAGTCGGCCGCGCCGGGATCCGGATGGTCGCGGTTCAGCCGCTCGCGCATTTCCTTGCCGGTCTTGAAGAACGGAACGCTCTTCTGATCGACAGGCACATGGGCGCCGGTGCGCGGATTCCGCCCGGCGCGTGCGGGGCGATGCTTGACCGAGAAGGCACCGAAGCCGCGCAACTCGACGCGATCACCGCGCGCGAGAGCCGCTACGATCTCTTCGAGAATCGCATTCACAATGTTCTCGACATCCCGCTGGTACAGATGCGGGTTGTGCTCGGCGATACGCTGAACAAGTTCGGATTTGATCATCGAGAGATAGGACCCGGGAGCGTGCGGATGACCATTTCCGTGAAAATACCGTGATCTGTCAAGACGCTAAATCAAGGTTGAGCGTCGTGAAAATACGTGACAAATGCCGAAAAAGCGGGCTGGCCGAGCACGCGCCAGACGAGAAAAACCTCTGGAACTCGCCCGTCTCCGGTCAGTTTGACGCAGCCGGCTGCCACAGCGCCAGCATTCCATCCATTCCGAGCCGATCAACTGCCTGCGCGACACCGGTTTGCCCAATTTGATGCGCAATCGAGCCCAAACCCAGCGCTTCCAGCGTGACGGCAGCGGCCGTCTTGAGGAACGGCAGATCGCCAAAACGCGGCTGGAGCTTGTAGTCGCGCACGGAAAGCCCCTTCTTGACGCCCTTATGCTCGACCAGCCAGGTCACTGCCGCCTTCTCGTCGCCGAGCTGATCGATCAGCTTGAGATCGATCGCCTGGCGTCCGGTGAAGACACGGCCGTCGGCAACTTTTTCGAGCTGCGTGTCATCCATGCCACGCCGATCCTTCACCAGGCCTTTGAACCAGGCGTAGGAATCCTTCACCAGCGCATCGAGGGCGGCCCGTGCTTCGGGACTGGTGGGCTCGAAACCGTTGGGCGCGGCCTTCAGCGGCGACGACTTTACCTCCT
This sequence comes from Bradyrhizobium sp. UNPF46, assembly GCF_006658625.1. Taxonomy (NCBI): domain Bacteria; kingdom Pseudomonadati; phylum Pseudomonadota; class Alphaproteobacteria; order Hyphomicrobiales; family Nitrobacteraceae; genus Bradyrhizobium; species Bradyrhizobium sp. UNPF46. The sequence goes on along the minus strand of NZ_LFJB01000001.1, from coordinate 22,300 downwards.
CGACCTTGACGCCGACGGTCTTCAGCAGCTCGGAGACGTTGGGATATTGGAACAGCACGCCGATCGAGCCGACCAGCGAGCTCTGCTGGGCGATGATGTGGTCGCTGGCAATCGCGGTGATGTAACCGCCGGAGGCAGCCAGACCCTCGACCACGACGACGAGCGGCTTCTTCGCTTTCAGCCGGACGAGCGAGTCGTAGAGCTGCTCGGAGCCGGCAGTGGTGCCGCCCGGCGAGTTGATGTGGACGATGACCGCGGCGGCCTGCGAATTCTCCAGCCGCTCCAGCGCCTGCGTGCGATCGGAATCGCTGCGGATCAATCCCTCGATATGAACCCGCGCGATCGAGCCGGCGGATGCGAAAGTGCCGCGCGCACCGGGCGTCGCAATCAGCGCAAAGCCTGCAATCGCCGCGATCAAGATCAGCGCAGCCATGACGCGCCAGAACGTCAGCTTGCGACGGATCCGGCGGCGATCAACGATGATGTCCGAATCGAGCGACATCGGAATATCTCCAAATGTAAGGCAGGACGCGTTGTGCCGTCACGGCGTGACCAACGGCTTATCTGGATACATCAATTGCGGCGCAATTTGAAGAAAACAAGGCCCGTCGGGTGCAGGCTCAGACGTCGCCACACATCTCAGTCGTCATCCCCGCGAACGCGGGGATCCATAGCCACAGGCAGGCGTGTGAGGCGAGACGCCCACTCCTGGTTTTCGCCAAACTACGTCCTGTGAGTATGGGCCCCGGATCATCGCTCCGCTCCCGACAATGCTGCGCATTGTCATGAGTTTCGCCTGTCCGGGGCAACAGCGGAGTTTCGAGACGGCACACACAAAAAAGCCCCGGCTCGCGCCGGGGCTTCGATGTCAGCGAAATGCTTTCGCTTACTTGCTGTCGCGGTTCTTGAGCGCGGTGCCCAGGATGTCGCCGAGGGTCGCACCCGAATCGGAGGAGCCGTACTGCGCGATGGCTTCCTTTTCTTCGGCGACTTCGAGCGCCTTGATCGACACCTGGACCTTGCGGGCCTTCTTGTCGAACTGGATCACGCGGGCATCGACCTTCTCGCCGACGGCGAAGCGCTCGGCGCGCTGGTCGTTGCGGTCACGGGCGAGCTCGGAGCGCTTGATGAAGGTCGAGAAGTCGGTACCGGTGATCTTCACCTCGATACCGCTCTCCTTCACTTCGAGCACTTCGCAGGTCACGACCGCGCCCTTCTTGACATCGCCCGGCTCGGCGAAGGGGTCGCCTTCGAGCTGCTTGATGCCGAGCGAGATGCGCTCCTTCTCGACGTCCACATCGAGCACCACGGCCTTCACCATGTCGCCCTTCTTGTAGTTGTCGATCACCTGCTCGCCCGGAAGCTTCCAGTCGAGGTCGGACAGATGGACCATGCCGTCGACGTCGCCCTCGAGGCCCAGGAACAGACCGAACTCGGTCTTGTTCTTGACTTCGCCCTCGACCACCGAACCGGTCGGGTGCCCCTCGACGAAGACCTCCCAGGGGTTGCGCATGGTCTGCTTGAGGCCGAGCGAGATGCGGCGCTTGACGGAATCGACTTCCAGCACCTGCACGTCGACTTCCTGCGAGGTCGAAACGATCTTGCCGGGGTGCATGTTCTTCTTGGTCCACGACATCTCGGAGACGTGGATCAGGCCTTCGATGCCCGGCTCGAGCTCGACGAACGCACCGTAGTCGGTGATGTTGGTGACGCGGCCGGTGAAGCGGGCACCCAGCGGGTACTTGGCTTCGATGCCCTGCCACGGATCGTCCAGCAGCTGCTTCATGCCCAGCGAGATGCGGTGCGTCTCGTGGTTGATCTTGATGATCTTGACCTTCACGGTCTGGCCGATCGAGAGCACCTCGGTCGGGTGGTTGACGCGGCGCCACGCGATGTCGGTGACGTGCAGCAGACCGTCGATGCCGCCGAGGTCGACGAACGCACCGTAATCGGTGATGTTCTTGACCACGCCGTCGATGACCTGACCCTCTTCGAGGTTCTGCACCAGCTCCTGGCGCTGCTCGGCGCGGGTCTCTTCGAGAACCGTGCGGCGCGACACCACGATGTTGCCGCGGCGGCGGTCCATCTTGAGGATCTGGAACGGCTGCGAGTTGTTCATCAGCGGCGCAACGTCGCGGATCGGACGGATGTCGACCTGCGAGCGAGGCAGGAAGGCCACGGCACCGTCGAGGTCGACGGTGAAGCCGCCCTTGACCTGGTTGAAGATGACGCCGTTGACCTTCTCGTTGTTCTGGAAGGCCTTCTCGAGCTTGCCCCAGCTCTCTTCGCGGCGCGCCTTGTCGCGCGACAGCACGGCTTCGCCGAGGGCGTTCTCGATGCGATCGAGGAACACTTCAACCTCGTCGCCGACTTTCAGTTCACTGTCACGGCCGGGGCCGGAAAATTCTCGCAGGGCGACGCGGCCCTCGGTCTTCAGGCCGACGTCGATGACGGCCATGTCCTTTTCAATTGCAACCACCTTGCCCTTGACGACGGAGCTTTCCTGCAGGTTGCCGCCTGCGAAGGACTCGTCGAGCATCGCGGCGAAATCGTCGCGCGACGGGCTATAGGTATCAGCAGAAGTCGAAGCCATTTGTTCTCCAGTTGCGGATGTCTTGCCGGCCGTTGGGGTTTTGGGCGTATCGGCCGTGCAGTGTCGGAAGGTCCACAAAACCTTCGAGCGACCGCTCGTTGCCCCGGTCGAAAGACCGGAGCAGCGGAAGCGGGCCGGCTGGGCCCGCACGTTCGATACGTGGAAATCTTTATGTCCGGAGCCTGGATCGCGCCGGTCCCGAAACGGGGACCTGACGTATCGACCTCAAAGAGCGGGAGCGGGCGCTTCCTCCAATGACGTCTACGGCTTAACCCCGCGGACGGCCCGCTCGGACGGCCTCGATAATGTCGATGGCGGCCCGGACGCCGCCTTCTATATCCAGTTGGGAGTTATCTAGCAAGTAAGCATCCGGGGCGGGTTTCAAGGGGGCAATCGGCCGGTTTTTGTCACGTTCGTCGCGCTGGATGATGTCGGCGAGCACGGCCGCCTCGTCCGCCTCCTCACCCCTCGCCTTGGCCTCCATGGTCCGGCGGCGCGCCCGGACTCTTGGATCGGCGACGACGAAGATCTTCACGTCGGCATGCGGGCAGATCACGGTTCCAATGTCCCGGCCGTCCAGCACCGCCCCGGGGGGATCGGCGGCGAACTGCCGTTGGAAATTGAGCAGGACTTCGCGAACCCGAGGGATCGCGGAAACGATCGAGGCGCCCTCGCCGGCCAACTGGGTCTTCAGAGCGGGATTACCGAACTTTTCCGGATCCAGCTCCAGGGCGGCCTGCACTGCCGCTTCCTCGTCCCGGAGATCGTGACCGGACTGCATCAGGGCATAAGCCACCGCGCGGTAAATCACACCGGTATCGAGATGACGATAGCCGTAATGGTGCGCGAGACGCTTGCCGAGCGTCCCCTTGCCCGAGGCCGCGGGCCCGTCGATGGCGATGATCATGTCACTCAAACCTTGGCTGTCTGCGGCCCGCGCGCACGTCGCAATGGCCGCTCTTCGGTAAAAATATTGCGCGACGCGAACTCCGCAGGGCTCGCAAAAGTAAGGTATTCGCGCATTGCGTCGGACGGAGACGACGCGGTGAACCATGGCTCGGCGAGCCGTCGGGCCGGATCGCAGACCCAGGCCGGCACCCGGCCAAGACGACGTTGTTTTGCCAGGTATTCGGCGATGGCACCGACAAGAGCGTCGAGCCGTTCGTTCTGCGTCAGCGCCGGCTCCTCCTCGATCGTCTCGTATTGGGCAACGCTCGTCGCGGCCAGATCGAATCTATCTATGAATTCAGCCAAGGTCGCGTCCTGCGGCGCGCCGGCGCGAATGCGGTCGACGGCTTCAGCGAGGGTATTTGGGCGCATCCGCTCCTCCCCCGAGATCCATGTTCTTCAACAAGAAGCGTTGCTTCTCCGAGGACGCCGCACTCACCGGAAAATATCGGCCTAGCAAAGCGATGGCTTCCTCAACAGTCGAGATTCCGACGACTTTCATCAAGTTCAGAATGTCCAGCCGCTCCGTCTCTCCGCGAACGGGATCCGTGATCCGGAAAGCCTTCAATTTCAATGCCAGAAGATATGCAGCCGAGGGCACGGAAACCTCAAGCCCCGGTGACGTGCCATCACGCGGGAAAGTACCGAATTCGAGGTGATCGGCGGCGCGATCGGCCAGCGGGCTGAGATGAAATACGACCTGATCGTTGAACCAGTCGGCGTCCCATCCATTCCGCGCGGCAATTTCGGCTGTTATCCGCTTCAGCCAATCCGGCAGCGGATGCTCGAGCTTCGAGACGTCGACATCTTCCGTCGCAAAGCGGAAATTACTGGCAAGCATGAGGGCGGAGCCGCCATAGACCGCGATCTGAAGCTTGGTTCCGGCGTCGGCCGCAGCGCGGCCGATCGAATCGAAAGCGTCCAGCAAGGCCTCGCGGTCGAAGGCTTCGCTCATGGCCGCGGCCTCATGAAAACTCGGCCCCTAGCGAACGCATCATCGGAATGAAATCCGGGAAACTGGTGGCGATGAAGGCGGTGTCGTCGACGCTCACCGGCTGGTCGGAGGCGCAGCCCATCACCAGCGCGGACATCGCGATGCGATGGTCCATGTGGGTGGCGACGGTGCCGCCGCCGGGAACGTGACCGCGGCCCTCGACGATCAGGTCGTCGCCGGAGACCTCGACCTTCACGCCGTTGACGCGCAGCATGGCGGCGGTGGCCTCCAGGCGGTCGGATTCCTTGACGCGCAGCTCGTGCAGGCCGCGCATGATGGTGGTGCCCTCGGCGAAGGACGCCGCCACTGCCAGCACCAGATATTCGTCGATCATCGAGGGCGCACGCTCCGGCGGCACCTCGACCCCGCGCAATTTCGAGGCGCGCACGCGCAAGCGCGCCATCGGTTCGCCGGCGTCGCCGCGCGCCTCGCTCTCCTCGATCGAGGCGCCCATTTCGCGCAGGGTGGTGAACAGGCCGGTGCGCAGCGGATTGGTCATGACGTCGGACAGGACGACATCCGAGCCCTCGACGATCAGCGCTGCGACCACCGGGAAGGCCGCCGAGGAGGGGTCGGCCGGCACCACCACGGTGGCGCCGTGCAGCTCGGGCTGGCCTTTGAGCGTGATACGGCGGCCATGCGTGCCTTCCCGCGCGGAGGAGATGTCGGCACCAAAATGTTTCAGCATCAGCTCGGTGTGGTCGCGGCTGGCTTCGGTCTCGATCACAGTCGTGGTGCCGGGGGCGGCGAGGCCCGCCAGCAGCACTGCCGACTTGATCTGGGCCGAGGCAACCGGGGTCGTGTAGACGATCGGCAGTGGATCGCGCGCGCCCTGGAGGGTCAGGGGCAGACGGCCGCCCTCGCCACCTGAAATGACCTTCGCGCCCATCTTTTCCAGCGGATCGAGGATCCGGCGCATGGGACGGCTGCGAAGCGAGGCGTCACCGTCGAAAACCGCCGAGATCGGGCAGCCGGCGACGGCACCCATCACCAGCCGGCAGCCGGTGCCGGAGTTGCCGAAATCGAGCGGCGCCTTGGGTGGGGCGAAGCCGGCGACACCCACGCCATTGACCTTCCAGGCGAAATCGCCGGTGCGCTCGACCCTGGCGCCCAAGGCCTGCATGGATTTGGCCGTATTGAGGACGTCTTCGCCCTCAAGGAGCCCCGAAATCCTGGTTTCACCGACCGCGAGCGCGCCCAGGATCAGGGCACGGTGGGAGATCGACTTGTCCCCGGGGACCCGTACTTTCCCGGTCAGGGGACCGCTGGCACGCGACCGGAGCGGCCTGGTTTGGTCGGAATGGGTCACGATTGTGTCCTTGGATTCACCCGCGAGGGGCTGGGGGGCAGGTACCACATGGTCCGGGCCCCGTCACGGGCATGTCGTTCTCCCGTAATGCGCTATTGACAGCGGGCCGCCAACTAGCCAAGTGAAGCACCGCTTTTCAGACATTCCCAGGATTCCTGCCGTGGCCAAGTCAGAACTCGGAACCAAACGTATTTGCCCGACCACGGGCAAGAAGTTCTACGACCTCAACAAGAATCCGGTGATCTCGCCCTATACCGGCGAAGTCGTGCCGATCGCGCCCGTGGCGCCAGCCCGCGTGCCCCGCGGCGCCGAAGCCCGGCACGCGGCGACGGCGGATGCCACGCCGGAGCCGGCAGAGGCCGAAGAGTTGGTCTCCCTTGAGGAGGCCGATGCCGAGGAGAACACCGGCAAGGTCAAGGCCGTCGTGCCCGAGTCCGAGGACGATATCGAGGTCGATGAGACCCTCGACGACGACGATGACGATGATTCGACCTTCATTGCCGACGAGGAAGAGGGCGATGAGGACGTGACCGACATCATTGGTGATGTCGGAGGTGATGAAGAGACTTGAGATCAGCCCAGATCTGTGAAAAAGGGTGCACCGCGCGAGTCGGAAGGCTCGCCGGTCCGGGGTGATCAACCAGGTTCACGCCGGTTAAGGACTAAGGGGCCATAGCTCAGCTGGGAGAGCGCTTGCATGGCATGCAAGAGGTCGGCGGTTCGATCCCGCCTGGCTCCACCACGCTTCGCCCTTCGGGCTACGCGTGGCGCAGCCACGACGGAGCCGGAAGGGCGAAGCGTGGTGTCCGGCGTAGCCCGGAGGGCAAAGACGGACTGGTGAGATCCCCACCTAACGACGACCCAGGCGATTGCCGTCAATGTGGTACGTCTACATCATCCAAAGTGTCGAATTCCCCGATGAGGAATACATCGGCGCGACGGAAGATCCGACGCGACGGCTCCCTGAGCACAATGCCGGCAAATCTGCTCACACCGCCAAATTCAAACGGTGGAAGTTGCTCTGGTACTGCGCCCTCCCCGACAAGCTGAAGGCCCTGGCGTTCGAGACATATCTGAAGTCACACTCGGGCCGGGCCTTCTCGAAAAAGCGGCTGTGCTAGCCTACTCCCCGATCACCGCATTCAGCCGGTCCCTCAGCGCGACGATCTCGTCCTTGATCGCGACCAGCTCCGACACCGAGCAGTCCGACGCCGCCAGAATCGATTGCGGCACGGCGCGAGCCTTTTCCTTCAGGGCATGGCCCTGCGCCGTCAGCGCGATCAGCACCTGGCGCTCGTCCTCGCTGGAACGTGTGCGCTTGACGAGATGGGCCGCCTCCAGCCGCTTGAGCAGCGGCGTCAGCGTGCCCGAATCCAGGAACAGCCGCTCGCCGATGTCCTTGACCGGAACGTCGTCGCGTTCCCACAGCACCAGCATCACCAGATATTGCGGATAGGTCAGGCCGAGCCGGTCCAGAAGCGGCTTGTAGACGCGGTTGAAGGCATGCGCGGCCGAATAGACCGCGAAGCAGATCTGGTTGTCGAGCCGCAGCGGCGCGTCCGCTGCCGATGATTTTCGAGGCATGGGGAATCTCTAAAGGACCTGTCTCATTCTGGCGCCGCGCGCCGGCACATTCAATTGCGAACAATTAAATGTGAGACCGCGGAATTTCAATTGCGCACAATCTAATTGTTTGCGATATGGATCGCACCCCATCGAAACCCAAGGGAGACGACAATGTCCGTGAACGTCCTCTACAAGACCAGCGCCAAGGCCACCGGCGGCCGCGACGGCCATGCTGCAACCCTCGACGGCGCGCTCGACGTCAAGCTCACCACGCCGAAGGAGCTCGGCGGCGGTGGCGGCGCCGGCAACAATCCCGAGCAGCTGTTTGCGGCCGGCTATGCCGCCTGCTTCATCGGCGCGATGAAGTTCGTGGCCTCGCAGGGCGGCCCCAAGGTTCCCGCGGACGCCTCCGTCACCTCGACCGTCGGCATCGGCCCGCGCTCCGAAGGCGGCTTCGGCCTCGATATCGACCTCGCGGTCTCGCTGCCGGGCCTCGCCCGCGCTGAGGCCGAAGCGCTGGTCGCCAAGGCGCACCAGGTGTGCCCCTACTCCAACGCCACGCGCGGCAATGTCGACGTTCGCCTGACGGTCGTCTGATCGGAACGGCGGATTGGCTGGCCCGGGATCCCCCTCGGGCCGGCCGCTTCCGTTGATTTCCCACATCGCGGGATTGCGCGGCGGCGGCGCATGCGGCCCTACGCGGCAGACCATTGCTGGCGCAAACAAACCTCGCTAGGCCTGTGACGAAATGTCGACACAGGGGAAGCGAAGGCATGAGTTCTGAAGCCGCGGGTTCTGAAGCTGTTTTGGGTGCCATGAGCGGATTGCGCGTCATCGATCTCACGCGCGTGCTCGGCGGTCCCTACTGCACCCAGATCCTCGCCGACCACGGCGCCGACGTGATCAAGGTCGAGCCGCCTGCCGGTGACGAGGTGCGCGACTGGGGCCCTCCCTTCCACGAGGAGGACGCGGCCTATTTCATCGGCATCAACCGCAACAAGCGATCGATCGGCCTCGACCTCGCCTCCGAGGGCGGGCGCATCGTGCTGCTCAAGATGCTGGAAACGGCCGACGTCCTGATCGAGAACTTCAAGCCGGGCACGCTGGAGAAATGGGGCATCGGCAACGATGTGCTCAGCCAGAAATTCCCGCGTCTCGTGCATTGCCGGATCTGCGGCTTCGGCGCCGACGGCCCGCGCGGCGGCAATCCCGGCTATGACGCCATCATCCAGGCCATGACCGGCATGATCGCGGCGACCGGCTCGCCGGAGAGCGGGCCGATGCGGATCGGCGTGCCGCTGGTCGACATCGGCACCGGCCTCTATGCGGCGATCGGCATCCTGATGGCGCTGTCGGAGCGGCAGCGTTCCGGCAAGGGCCAGTTCCTGGAGACGACGCTGTACGAGACCGGCCTTGCCATCATGCATCCGCACACCGCGAACTACTTCATGCATGGCAAGCCGCCCTCGCTCACCGGCAACGAGCATCCCAATCTCGTGCCTTATGCGATCTTCCCGACCAAGACCGACAACATCTTCATCGGCGTCGGCAATGACGGCACCTTCCGCAAGCTCGCCAAGGAGATCGGCAAGCCCGAGCTCGGCACCGACCCGCGCTTTGCCCGCAACAAGGACCGCATCGCCAACCGCGAGGCGCTGCGCGCCGAGCTCGCCGCGGTGTTCAGCCAGCACGAGGCCGAGCCGCTGTGCAATCGCCTGCTGGCCGCGGGCCTGCCCGCAGGGCCCGTGCAGAAGATCGACCAGGCGTTGACGAACCCGCACACGATCGCGCGCGGCGATATTATCGAGAAGGACTGGTACAAGGGCGTGGCGTCACCGATCCGGCTCGACCGCAGCAAGCCGAGCCTGCGCCGGCTGCCGCCGAAATTCAGCCAGCACTCGGCGGAAGTGCTGGGCGAGTTCGGCTACTCCAAGGCCGAGATCGACGCGATGGTCGAAAAGGGCACGGTCTGCGGCCCCGAGCGCAAGCGCTGAGGCAAGAAGAGAATCGAGCGCCAGGGGTAGGTGTGCTCCCTCTCCCGCAAGCAAGCGGGAGAGGGTTTCGAGCCTGTGGCCCGAACGTCGCTTATCCAAGCATAATGCCGCACTGCGGCGCGGGCACGATAGTGCACCGCGAACGGGGCAGGCTGCCCGCTTCGTCTTCGCCTATTTGACGACTTCCCATTTGGCAGCGCTTGCTGCTTTCGTTTCTCCCGCTTACACAGTCATGTGAACGTCATATGGCGCTGCTAGCGCAAGCGCTTCTTTAGTGACGGGCAAGGGAGGTTTTCTTGATGGCTCTTCGACATTTTGGCACGGCTGCTGCTGTGGCACTCACGTTTGGTCTCGGCGCAGCGCCGGCGCTGGCCGCGACGGAAATCCAGTGGTGGCACGCGATGACCGGCGCCAACAACGACGTCATCGTCAAGCTCGCCAACGACTTCAACGCAGCGCAGAGCGACTACAAGGTGATCCCCACCTACAAGGGCAACTACGCCGACACGATGAACGCGGGCATCGCGGCGTTCCGCGCCGGCAACGCCCCGCACATCATGCAGGTGTTCGAAGTCGGCACCGCGACCATGATGGCCGCGACCGGCGCCGTGAAGCCTGTCTACAAGCTGATGGCCGAGACCGGCGAGAAGTTCGATCCGAAAGCCTATCTGCCCGCGATCACCGGCTATTACTCGACCTCGAAGGGCGAGATGCTGTCGTTCCCGTTCAACTCGTCGTCGACCGTCATGTGGGTCAACCTCGACGAGCTCAAGAAGGCGAATGTCGAGATCCCCAAGACCTGGCCCGACGTTTTCGCCGCGGCCAAGAAGCTCCATGACAACGGCCATGCGACCTGCGGCTTCTCCAACTCGTGGGTGACCTGGGTCAATCTCGAGCAGCTCTCGGCCTGGCACAACGTGCCGCTCTCGACCAAGGCCAACGGCCTCGACGGCTTCGACACCGTGCTCGAATTCAACGGCCCGCTGCAGGTCAAGCATCTCGAGAAGCTGGTCGAGCTGCAGAAGGACAAGACCTACGACTATGCCGGCCGTACCAACACCGGCGAAGGCCGCTTCACCTCGGGTGAATGCCCGCTCTACCTGACCTCCTCGGCGTTCTTCGGCAACGTCAAGGCGCAGGCCAAGTTCAACTTCACCGCCGTGCCGATGCCGTATTATCCGGACGTCAAGGGCGCGCCGCAGAACTCGATCATCGGCGGCGCCTCGCTCTGGGTGATGGGCGGCAAGCCGGCCGACGACTACAAGGGCGTCGCCAAGTTCCTGAGCTTCCTCTCGGACACCGATCGCCAGGTCTACATCCACAAGGCCTCGGGCTACCTGCCGATCACCAAGGCGGCGTACGAGAAGGCCAAGGCCGAGGGCTTCTACAAGGATCAGCCCTATCTCGAGACCCCGCTGCTCGAGCTGACCAACAAGGAGCCGACCGAGAATTCGCGCGGCCTGCGCCTTGGCAACATGGTTCAGCTGCGTGACGTCTGGTCGGAGGAGATCGAGCAGGCGCTGGCCGGCAAGAAGACCGCCAAGCAGGCGCTGGATGCCGCCGTCGAGCGCGGCAACACCATGCTGCGCCAGTTCGAAAAGACCGCCGTAAAATAAGGCGAAGGCGCCGGCAGGCCACGCGGCCTGCCGGTGCCGTCCATCATGCAAAAGCAAGCCATTTTCCAATCGAAGCTATTGCCTTACGCGCTGGTTGCGCCGCAGCTCGCGATCGTCCTGATTTTCTTCTACTGGCCCGCCCTGCAGGCGGTGATCCAGTCCTTCCTGCTCCAGGACGCCTTCGGTCTGTCGACGAGCTTCGTCTGGTTCGACAATTACATCGAGCTGTTCAGGGATCCCGCCTATTTCGAATCGATCCTGCGGACCTTCTTCTTCTCGTTCGCCATCGCGGTCTCGTCGCTGTCCGTCGCGCTGCTGCTCGCCGTCATGGCGGACAAGCCGCTGCGCGGATCGACGCTCTATCGCACGCTTCTGATCTGGCCCTATGCAGTCGCGCCGCCGGTCGTCGGCGTGCTCTGGATCTTCATGCTGCATCCCTCGCTCGGTGTGATCTCGCGCTATTTGCGCGCTGCCGGGATCGACTGGAATCCGCTGCTCGACGGCGACCAGGCCGCCAGCCTGATCATCCTCGCCGCCGCCTGGAAGCAGATATCCTACAATTTCCTGTTCTTCCTCGCGGGCCTGCAAGCCATCCCGAAGAGCGTGCTCGAGGCCGCCGCGATCGACGGCGCGCGTCCGATGCGCCGGTTCTGGACCGTGACCTTCCCGCTGCTCTCGCCGACCATCTTCTTCCTGCTGGTCGTCAACATCGTGTACGCCTTCTTCGACACCTTCGGCATCATCGACACCATGACCCGCGGCGGTCCCGGCAAGTCGACGGAGACGCTGGTCTACAAGGTCTATTCCGACGGCCTGCTCGGCGGCAATCTCGGCAGCTCCGCGGCGCAATCGGTGATCCTGATGATCATGGTGATCGTGCTCACGGGAATCCAGTTCCGCTTCGTCGAACGCAAGGTGACCTACTGATGGTCGAGGACGAGGGCATTCGGCGCTACGTCGCCCATTTCATTCTCTGGATCGGAATCGCGATCGTCGCGTTTCCCGTCTACATCGCGATCGTCGCCTCGACCCAGGACAACGCGCTGATCGCGAACGGGCAGATGTCGCTACTGCCCGGCGGTCATTTCTTCGAGACCTACTACCAGACCATCTTCGTCGGCACGAGCGGCTCGACCCGCGAGCCGGTCGGCAACATGATGCTGAACTCGCTGGTGATGGCGCTCTTGATCGCGGTCGGCAAGATCGCGATCTCGATCATCTCGGCCTATGCGATCGTGTATTTCCGCTTTCCGCTGCGGATGCCGATCTTCTGGATCATCTTCATCACCTTGATGCTGCCGGTCGAGGTCCGCATCTATCCGACCTACAAGATCGTCGCCGATCTGCACATGCTCGACAGCTACGCGGGCCTCGCGCTGCCGCTGATCGCCTCGGCCACCGCGACGCTGCTGTTCCGGCAATTCTTCATGACCGTGCCGGACGAGCTGCTGGAGGCCTCGCGCATCGACGGCGCAGGTCCTTTGCGCTTCTTCTGGGATACGCTGCTGCCGCTGTCGCGCACCAACATGGCGGCGCTGTTCGTGATCCTGTTCATCCTCGGCTGGAACCAGTATCTCTGGCCATTGCTCATCACCACCCGCGACGACATGCAGACCATCCAGGTCGGCATCCGCAAGATGATCACCACCACCGACGCGCTGACCGAATGGCCGATCGTGATGGCGACCGCCGTGCTTGCGATGCTGCCGCCGGTCTTCGTCGTCGTCGTGATGCAGAAATTGTTCGTGCGCGGTCTGGTCGAGACGGAAAAGTAAGAAGCGAGTTTTCATGGCTAACGTCACCCTGCGCAACGTCCGCAAGACCTATCCCGGCGGCTTCGAGGCCATCAAGGGCGTCGACGTCGATGTCGGCGACGGACAGTTTTGCGTGCTGGTCGGCCCCTCCGGCTGCGGCAAGTCCACACTGCTGCGCATGGTTGCGGGCCTCGAGACCGTCACCGGCGGCGAGATCGACATCGGCGGCCGCATCGTCAACCAGATCGAGCCCGCCGATCGCGACATCGCGATGGTGTTCCAGAACTACGCGCTCTATCCGCATATGAGCGTCTACAACAACATGGCCTACGGCCTGCGCAACCGCGGCATGGCCGAGGCCGAGATCAAGACCCGCGTCGAGGAAGCCGCACGCGTGCTCGAGCTGTCGTCGATGCTGGAGCGCAAGCCGCGCCAGCTCTCCGGCGGCCAGCGTCAGCGCGTCGCCATGGGCCGCGCCATCGTGCGCCAGCCGAAGGTGTTCCTGTTCGACGAGCCACTGTCGAACCTCGACGCCAAACTCCGCATCGCGATGCGGGTCGAGATCCGCAAATTGCAGCGCCGGCTCAACACCACGTCGATCTACGTCACCCACGACCAGCTCGAAGCCATGACGCTTGCCGACATCCTGGTCGTGATGAACGGCGGCCAGGTCGAGCAGATCGGCAATCCCCTGGCGATCTACGAGAAGCCGGCGACCACCTTCGTCGCCTCCTTCATCGGCGCGCCGCCGATGAATCTGATGTCGACGCGGCCCGAGGAGATCCGCTCGCAGCTCGCCGGCAGCGCGGCGGCCGACGCCGGCATCCTCGGCATCCGCCCGGAAGATTTCGTCATCACCGACCGGACGCCCGACGGCGGCGTCGCCTTGCCGCTCACCGTGGAAGCCATCGAGCGCGTCGGCGCCGAAACCTTCGTCTACGGCTCGCGCGAGCAGGAAGAGCAACGTGTCGCCGCCACACCCGGCGAACTGCCGCCCGGCGAGATCATCGTCCGCATTCCCGGCACCGAGGCGCCCGCCATCGGCGCGAAAATCCGGGTCGCGGCTGTTCGCCAGAAGCTGCATCTGTTCAGCGGTGACGGCCGGAAGCGGTTAGAGGCCTGAGGGCTTCCGAAGCCTCCCAAACCAAAATTGCGAAAACAACCCCATGCACAGTAGAAGGGGCATTGTTTTCGTTGAGGAAATTGGCGACGGAAAATCGTCGCTCCTGCGCTGGTCGACTCAGCCTGAAGGAAATCTCTGCCAAGCGTTCGGAGACATGGCTGACACCTCAGCGATGGCAAGAACGGACCGGCGCGGCCGGCGCTCCCCATCCACAGCTCCCCCCGCTACGTCCTTGAACCAACACGGGAACGTGCCCATATTGCTGATCAAGGGGTGCCACTTGCGGGCCCCGACACACCAAAGTCGCTTCTGCGAGGACTTTGTAAACTATGTCTCGTGTTCCCACGTTATCCAGTCCGTTCCTTCTGGGCTTCGACGAGATTGAGCGTGTGCTCGATCGCGTCGTCAAAGGCGCCGACGGCTACCCTCCCTACAATATCGAGAGGTGTGGCGGCGCGGACGGCCAGCCCGAGCGGTTACGCATCACGCTGGCGGTCGCCGGATTCACCCGCGACCAACTCGATGTAACCATTGAGGAAAACCAGCTCGTGATCCGCGGGCGTCAGCAGGACGACAAGACCCGGCAATACATCCATCGCGGCATCGCCGCGCGCCACTTCCAGCGCACCTTCGTGCTGGCGGAGGGGATGCTGGTGCTGGGTGCGGATCTGAAGAACGGGTTGTTGTCGATCGACCTGGCCCGGCCTGAACCGGAGAGGATCGTTAAGACAATCGCTATCAATGAGCACGAATAATGGAACGAGTAGCGGACTCGACCGCTTAGTGTTCCAAAGGAGTCGAGACCATGAGTGAAGGTCACGTTGCGTTCGAATACGAAGCCAAGGCCGTCTCGCCCGAGACGCTGGCAACCCTCGGCGAAGGCCATATCGCCTATGTGAAGCAGATCCGCTCGGAAGACGTGCCGGGCCTGTTTCCGGAAGCGCCGAAAATCGCGCCGGGCCTCAAGCTCTTCGCGCTCCACGCCGCAGACGGCACGCCGATCATGCTGACCGACAGCCGCGAAGCCGCGATCGCCAACGCCTGGAGCAACGAGCTGCAAGCCGTCAGCGTGCACTGAGCGCACGCGCGTCGCACGAAGAGAGTTTTGACGGGCATGCCTTCAGGTGAAGGCGTGCCCGTTTTAATTTTGGCGATGACGCTGCTGCATCGTCATTGCGGCCGCAGTGACTTGTCCGCCGAAGCCTTGACGAAGTCGGAAGCAATCCAGAATCCCTCCGTGGAAAGGTTCTGGATTGCTTGGTCACAAGCGCTCCTCGCAATGACGGAGTGTGAGGCTACGGCACACGCAACTCCCGTGTCCTGGACGCGCTGCAGCGTGCAACGCTGCTGCGCAGAGCCGGGATCCAGGAGGCAACACGAGCGCTATGGAGACATGGGCCCCGGCTCTGCAGCGCACCGCTGAAGAAGCGCTGCGCTGCGTCCGGGGCACGAGCGCGAAGATATGCTCCCCACTCTCATCATTTCAGCAAACCCAGTCCCTCGCGCGCGGTGTCCACGGCCCATTTGTCGGCCGGCGGCAGCGCGAGCACGCTGTTGAAATCGGCGCGCGCTTGTTTTGGATCTGACATCATCATGTAGAGCAGGCCGCGACTGGCCAGGGTGACCTGGTTATTCGGATCGAGCCGGATCGCCTCCTTGTAGTCGGCGAGTGCGCGATCGTACTGTCCGATATCCCGGAATACGCCCGCACGATTGCGATAGGCCTCCACATTCCCGGGCTGCAATCGAAGTGCTTCGTCTAAATCTGCAAGGGCGCGTTTGTCGTCGCCCTTCCTGTGCAGAGCCACGGCGCGAATGACATAGGCTCTCTCGAAGGATGGCAGGATCCTGGTGACGTCATCCAGCTCCCGGATGGTGTTTTCGACATCGTCCTTCTTCAGGAACACCATGGCCCGGCAATAATGACCGCCGGCATTTGCGGGCTCCAGACGGACGGCGCTCTCACAGTCAGCGAGAGCCGCATCAATGTTACCCTTGGCGAGACGAATGGTGCTCCGCAACTCGTAGGGCAAGGCTGCGGCTGGATTGCGCTGCATCGCCTCGCTGTAGTCGGCGACGGCTCGCTCGGTGTCGCCCTTCGCGGCGTACACCTCTCCTCGCTTGACCAGCGCACGGTAAGCCTGCCTGGGGCTGCGTTCGATCGCATCGGTGAAGCCCGAGATCGCGAGATCGTAATCACGCCTGTTGAAATATTCCTCGGCGCGCGAGGCATAGGACGCTCCGTAACCCGGATCGAGACGAATGGCCTCGTTGTAGTCGGCCATCGCGTGGTCACGGTCCCCTTTGGCGGAATAGGCGCGGCCGCGGCAATGATAGGCCCGTCCGAAATTCGGATCGATCCGGATCGCAGCGCCGCAATCCTCGAAGGCGCGAT
Source organism: Bradyrhizobium sp. UNPF46 (assembly GCF_006658625.1). Classification (NCBI taxonomy): domain Bacteria; kingdom Pseudomonadati; phylum Pseudomonadota; class Alphaproteobacteria; order Hyphomicrobiales; family Nitrobacteraceae; genus Bradyrhizobium; species Bradyrhizobium sp. UNPF46. The sequence goes on along the minus strand of NZ_LFJB01000001.1, from coordinate 6,008 downwards.
TCCAGTCCCGCTTGAGGTACCAGGCTTCCCCGCGCAGCTCGTAAGCGGCTGCGTTGACCGGATCGGCCGCGATGATCCCGGTCTTCTCCGCGATGACGCGGTCGTTGGCCGCCTCGTCGGCGAGGGCCAACGCCGTGGCGGCAATGGTGACGGAGCAAAGCAGACCGAAAACCCGGCCGATCGAAGCGCAAATCATGTCTCAGAATCCTGCGCTGAATCCGTAGCCGTCTCGGGACGATATCGGTGTGCGACCGCGAAGTTGGTCGCGGATGGTGCGGTTCGGGTTCAAGCGAGCGGCGCGAGGCCTGCTCCCCGAGGTGCCGGAAATCGCGCCCGGCCTCGCGCTGCTTGCGCTCTACGCCACCGGCGGCACACCGATCGTGATGACCGACAGAAGCGATCAGCGTGCACGCGACATCAACGCCCGCATGATGTCCGGCTTCCAGGTTTGACGCGCGCTATCGAAGGCAGCGAAATCATGGTCGAACTGCCAGTAGGCCCATGCCCAGCCAAGCCGATCCGCATTTCGCGCCACGAACGACAGATATCGCGTCCGGGCTTCGGCCGGAGCACGCTCGTACACGCCGAACTCGCCGAGATAGATCGGGCGCTTCTCCCTTTCGGACCAGCCGCGAATCTTCTCGAAATCGGCAAGTGCCTTCCGTTCATCCTCCGGAGTGCCCCAATCGAGCGGTCCGAGTCGCGAAAATATTGGCGACCACGGCGCACCCTGATGGGTGAAGCGTATCGGCGCATAATAGTGAAACGTGACGATGAGGTTTCTGTCACCTGACGGCAGGGCCAGCTCCTCGACCGGCATGTCATCGACGTTGAGGACGGCAGCAATGACCGTCCGTCCGGGGTTGCTGGTGCGGATGATGCCGAGGCACTCGTTCAGCAGGGTGTTCCAGCTGGTGGACGTCATCTGCCCACCCGGCTCGTTGAGGACCTCGAAGACAAGCGTCGGATATCTTCCGGCATAGCGGCCGGCGATCTGGGTCCAGAACGCTTTCAACTTTTCGGCGCATCCGGCCACGTCGCGCTGGCAAGTGTCCGTGTCGTGCTCGTCGAGAACCGGGATGAGATTCCGGGCGAGCACTTCCTCGATCACGGCATCAAGCCGCTTCAAGACCGCTTCATCCAGCCGATCCCCCGGCCCCATGAACTTGAAACCGAAGAAATTGATCCGGACATGCGCGAACCCGGCGTTCCGGATGGCCGTGAGGTTGTCCAGACGAAATGGCGCGTTCCGGCCTCCTTCCCAGATGCCGTCGTAGCCAAGAATGTTGATGCCGCGTCCCAACTCTCCCGGCGCGCGCGCGGTGCCCTGCCCGGCTGCGCCGGCCCGGGAGCAGATTGCGAGAGCGGCTATCGCCAGAGCGAAGCCCAAGCTCACCGACCAACGGGCGCAGATGGCCTTCATCGTGTTTCCACCATCATTGCTGCGGGCCTTGCTGCGGCACCGGCCTGCACACTGCGAAGAAGAATGCGACAAGAAGCACCGACGTGAACATCGTCGAGCGCAGGAACATCGTCTCTGTGAAATTCGATTGAAAGCTCAGGACCACAAATCCGATGATGAGGGCGCACTGGCGACGATCGATCGACCGGGTGGCGATCAAGTACAGGACCTTTTCCGAGAACAGATAGACGCTTGCGACGAACAGCACGTATCCCAGGAACCCCGTTTCAATCGCCACTGCGATGTAACCGCTATGGTAATTGTCGAGCACCCAACCATGGTTCTGGTTGAAATAGTCGTAAATCGAAGGGCGCGTCCAGAATCCGTTGATGCCAAAGCCCAGCAGGGGCGCATCGTTGAAATGGCCGATGGCGTACTGCCAAATGAAGGTCCGCTCCGTCAAATCGATGGTCGATTCACCGAGATGAATGGAATCGTAGCCCGTCACATAGAAGTACAGGAACAGCAGGGCGGCCAGCAGGCTCATGATGAATGGCAGCACCGCATAAGCTCTCATGCAGCGGATCGACCACATCGAAGTCACCAGCAACCCACACGCGGCAACGGCAACAGCGCCGGCACCACGCGATTCCGAGGCGACGACGCATGTCGACGCCAGGAGAAACGTCGTGAGGAATGCGATCCATCCCTGCCCCGCCATCTTCTGATAGCAGGCAAAGAACATCAGATATGCGCTGATGAAGCCGAGCGTCTGCTTCGATTCGTAGATTCCCTGCCATTGGCCATTGTGCATCCAGCTCTGATCGACGCCGATCTCAGGCACGAAGACCGCACAGAGGGTCGAGGCGGCGACCAGAATGAAGAACCCCAATGCCGTCGATCCGACGATCTCGTCGATGTCGACACGCGTGATGAGGCAGTACGCACCGAAGGTCGTCACCACGAGTGCCGCGCTTTTCATGATCGCCGCGGCGGCGAGGCCGGTCCACAGGACGGAAATGGCGGCGAGGGCATAGAAGGCGACCAGCGCGATGAGATCGGGATTGGGCTGCACGCGTATGCGTGGACGCACGAAAGCGCTGGCGTAGATCAGGACGAGCCACATCAGGAGCGCAACGGCCTGTTGCACGTAGCTCCACTCTGCAGGAATCAGCGCGGGGTTGAGGACACCCATCGACGCGACCACGTTGACGGTGATCGAGCTGCGGATCACCGTTCTGGCAAGCTTCTCCACGCCGGCGACTGGCGCTTTCCAGATCGCGCTTTCGTAGGCCTCGGAATCGTCGGCGGGGTGCAGGCCGGCCCTGAGCTGCCCTTCCCGGAGCACGGCCAATGTTTCCTTACCGCGCATCGCGGCCGCCTTCGCGCGGTCGACGCTCCCGGAACTTGCACCGCGAGCGGACCTCGGAGGTCGCTTCGGGCAAACGCGCGGTCCGGACCCAACGATATCGATGATTGGCCTCACGCCCCCGTCGCCGGCGGCAGCACCGAACGGATCGCCTGGGCGTCGCGCGAGGCACGGAGCTTCTGGACGATCCCCGGCTGCCGAGCATCCGCCGGCCGACGCCCGGCTCCCCGGGCCACTGTCCCGCCGCCGCACCGATGCGCAACGGCGCCATTCCGATCCGCATCACGTCCGCTCAGTCCAAGGACCTCAAGCGATTCTTAGCGGACCTTGACGACACCCAATGTGCCGTACGTCTCAAGCGGGAGGAATTTCGGAGCGTCTGGAGCATTTTCGGTTCTGATTGAATCAGAACCGAAGCTCTAGATTCTTGTTTTGACGCGTTTTCTTCACGCGAACCGGTGTCCATTTCGCTCGAAAACGCTCTAGCTGGGAACACGATGGTCTGCAGGCTGCGGTTGCCGGAGATCGATCGGGGTCGGCCCGACACGGCCAACGCCGCGCACGCCAAACGACCGAAATCGATCCGGTCCGGCAGGCAAGAAGAAAGGCTGCGTTAAGCCGCGGTCGCCGGCGGCAGGGCCAGCACGGAATAGATCGCATGGGCATCGCGCGAGGCGCGGAGTTTTTTCGCGATGTCCTGGTCGCGCAGGAGGCGGGCGATGCGGGCGAGCGCCTTGAGATGATCGGCGCCGGCGCCTTCGGGGGCGAGCAGCAGGAAGACCAGATCGACGGGCTGGCCGTCCATGGCCTCGAAATCGATCGGACGATCGAGGCGTGCGAACAGGCCGAAGATCTTTTCCAGCTTGGGCAGCTTGCCGTGCGGAATGGCAACGCCATAGCCGACCGCGGTGGTGCCGAGCTTCTCACGCTGCAGCAGCACTTCGAACACGGAACGCTCGTTCTGCCCGGTCAGCTCGGCGGCCTTGGCCGCGAGCTCCTGCAAGGCCTGCTTCTTGCTGTTGACCTTCAATGCCGGGAGAATCGCCTCGGGCGCGACCAGATCGGTAATCGGCATGGAGCTTTCCGAGGTGAAATTAGACCGTCAGGTTCCGAAATGGCCGGCTTGGAGAGAAACCACGCCGGGCCGGCGCGAGAAGGTGAAGCAGGAGGGGGACTTAGCCCCGATCCTGATGTGGGGCGCTTCTACTCCAACGCAATCCCGGTGCCAACTGCCGCGTGCGGCTTTGCCCGGTCATTGTTAAGCCCTGGGGATCATACGGGGCTCCGGTTTCTGCCTTAACCGCCCGCCTTGCCGTCCGGTTTCGCACCAGGCGGATCGATCCAGCCGACATTGCCATCAGCCCGGCGGTAAATGATGTTCACCCGGCCGCTGGAGCCATGCTGGAATACCAGGCAGGGTGCCCCGCTGAGGTCGAGTTCCATGACGGCCTCGCTGACCGACAGCGGCTTCAGGGAGGTGGTCGATTCGGCGATGATGACGGGGCTGTAGCCGGTGACCTCCTCCTCGTCCTCGCCCTCACCCGGCGCCTCCAGCACGTAAGCCGTGGCGTCCAGGGCGGCGAGCGCGGCGGAGGCGACATGGGCCTTGCGGGCCGACCGGTCCTTGAGGCGGCTCTTGTAGCGCTTGAGGCGCTTCTCGATCATCACGAGAGCCTGGTCGGCGCTGGCATAGGCGTCCGGCGCGTTCGAATCGGCTTCCAGCGTGATGCCGGAATCCAGATGCAGCGCGCAGTCGGTGCGGAAGCCGAAGCCGTCCTTGCTGAGCGTGATGTGGCCGGAATAATTACCGTCGAAATATTTGCGCAGGACCTCTTCAGTCCGGTCGGTCACGCGGCCGCGCAGGGCCTCGCCGACACTGACGCTCTTGCCCGAAATCCGAAGAGTCATGTGATGCCTCGCTTGGTTTGCTTGCCAAGATTGGATCGGTCGCGAATGGAGGAGAGTAGCGCGATTTCGCGCCAGCGCAATCAGGCCGGTTCGGTGTTGCGGGAACGATCGGACAAAGCGGTGGAGAGGACGTTACCAAGAGCGCTCTGCTTGTCGCGGCGGCGTTGCACCGAGGACGGAATGCGCATGGCTTCGCGGTACTTCGCGACCGTGCGGCGGGCAATATCAATGCCCGAGGCGCGCAAGCGTTCCACGATGGTGTCGTCGGACAGGATCGCCGCGGGCTCCTCCGAATCGATCAGCTGCTTGATGTGGTGACGCACGGCTTCCGCGGAATGTGCCTCGCCGCCGTCGGCCGAGGCGATCGAGGCCGTGAAGAAATATTTCAATTCGAACGTGCCGCGATTGGTCGCCATGTATTTGTTGGCGGTGACGCGCGACACCGTGGATTCGTGCATCTGGATGGCGTCGGCCACGGCCTTCAGATTGAGCGGCCGCAGATGCGCCACGCCATGGGTGAAGAAGCCGTCCTGCTGGCGCACGATCTCGGTCGCGACCTTCAGGATGGTGCGAGCGCGCGCACCAGCCAGGTCGCGTTCTGCAGCGCGTCGGTGAAGTAGGACTTGTCGCCGTCCTTGCCGATCTTCTTCGACAGCTCGGAATAATAGGTCTGGTTGACCAGCACGCGCGGCAAGGTGTCGCTGTTGAGCTCGACATGCCATCCGCCGTCCGGACCCGGGCGGACATAGACGTCCGGCACCATGGTCTGCAGACGCGCCGAGCCGAACTTCATGCCGGGCTTGGGATTGAGGCGGCGGATCTCGCCGATCATGTCGGCGATGTCCTCGTCGTCGACACCGCAGAGCTTTCGAAGTGCCACGATGTCGCGCTTGGCGAGGAGATCGAGATGCTCGACCAGGGCCTGCATCGCGGGATCGTAGCGGTCGAGCTCGCGGAGCTGGATCGCGAGGCACTCGCTCAAATTGCGCGCGCAGACGCCGGGCGGATCGAATTTTTGCAGCACGGCAAGGACGCCCTCGACGTCGGCTTGCGATGCGCCAAGACGCTCGGCGGCCTGGCCGAGGTCGGCCGGCAGATAGCCGGCCTCGTCGACGAGGTCGATCAGGTACTGGCCGATCATGCGCTCCGCCGCACCCGTGAAAGCGACGGACAGTTGCTCGGCGAGATGGTCCGACAATGTTGTCTCGGCCGCGACAAAAGCTTCGAGATTGTAGTCTTCGTCACCCGATGCGCCGCCGCCCCATTCCGTATAGGTGGTCGGCGCGGCGTCCTGGGCATTGCGCGCCGCCGCCTCGGCGGGCTCCTCGG